>NZ_LUFI01000021.1:0-110070 GCF_005281675.1 Sphingobium sp. MP9-4
CAAACAGTGCGGCTCAATCTTCGCCCATTGGGCGTCGGTCAGTACAAAGCGATCCATCCGCAGTGTGAATCACATCTGCTGGTAAATGGGAATCCTAAATCCCCACAGGCCTTAATTTACCGCTTGCATCCGATGGAGCGACCACAGATACTATTCCGCTAACCACCCATCGTGCCCATTCAGCTGGCATCATGTCGCGGCCGTCCCATATCTGGGGTAGTCGTCTCACGGCTCCGAATGTTGTTTGCTCCGCTCCAGGGACGCTGGCCTTCGGCTTAGCCGGCTGGGAAGCCCGCTATTTCTTCGGGAACAGCAGGGTGAAGATCATGCGGATGCCCCATTCGGGGCCGCCGTCGGGCGAGACGGCATAATATTTGCCGCCAAGGCCCACCTGCACCGCCTGATCGCCGACCTTGGTCAGTTGCGTGACGGTGAGATTGACCGGGATCAGCCAGTCCTTGCCCTTCCAGTCATAGGCGGCTTCGGCATTGATGCCATAGGTGGTGGCGTGGGACGTGGTGTGGCTGAAGAAGGGCTGCATGAAGCTGGCGCTGACGTCGGAACGGTCGTCCTTGCCGGCGATCGACCAGATATGATTGCCGAGGAAACCGACCGTGTTCTGGCCCATCTGCTTGAGCAGCACGACGGTCGGGCCGGCGCCCCACTTGTCCCCGCCCAGATAGCGATCGGTTGCCGAGGGATAGAGGATGGCGGGGCCCACGCCCCAGATGATGCCCTTATTCTCCTTGGGCGAGAAGAAGAAGCTCTGGGTGATATCGCCAAGGCCGAAGGCATCCGTGCCCGGTCCCTGATAGCTATTCTGCGCGACGACCGGCACGATGGTGCGCACGATCATGTTCCAGTCCTTGCCGACGCTGATCGGCACCACCGGCTGGATATTCAGCGTCGACTTGATGCCATCATCCCCGGCGCCGAAGTCGAGATTTTCCTGGAACGGCACGCTGATCAGCGAGGCGACCGGGTTGGACAATTGCAGCGCCAGATCCTGGTCGCTGCCGCCCGCCGGCGGTGGGCCGGAGGTGATGGCAGGCGCTGCCGGCGATCCCGCATCCTGCGCGATCGCCGGCAGCGGCGCCATGGCGACCAGGCCTGCGAGCCAGGCGATCTTGCGATGATATCCGGTCTGCATGGCCAAGCGCCTTCCCCTTTCGAACATTCTGCGCGGGGACAGAATGACCCGATCAAGAGCGGGGGCCAATCGCGGGCTTTGCGGAGATCGGCCGGGAATAATCCTTAGGGGCGCTCGTCCCAGCGCAACAGCCGCACCTGGCCCGGCGCATCGACGACCAGTTCGCCAAAGGCCCCGGTGCGCAGCTTGAGCTGGCCATAAGCGAGGCCCAGCGCCAGCACGGCGAAGCGGGCGGCGCCGTTGCTGGTGACCAGCAATTCCGTCCCCTCCCCTTCCGCGGCGAACCAGGTGCGCCAGGCAGCGATGCGTGCGGGGGCGTCGACGGTCCAGCCATCGGGCGCGATCCCGTCCCGGTCCCAGGCGGCGATCGCCGCTTCGCCGAGCCGCGCAACGACGGTCGCCTCGGGCTGCCCCTCGTCCGGGCCATGGTCGATCTCGTCGAGCCAGGGCAGGATGGCGTCGATCGGATGGTCGAGCGCGGCCGCGATCGGCGCCGCAGTCTGGCGCGCGCGCTGCAACGGGCCGCTGTAGAGGCGCACGGCGCCCAACGACCGAGCCGCGAAATAGCTGGCGAGACGCTGGGCCTGGGCCATGCCACTGTCGACCAGCGGAATGTCGGTGCCGGCCCCGACCCGGCGCGCATCGGCGCTGGAGGCGAAGGTGTTGCCGTGGCGGATGACGAAGATGCGCCGGCTCATGACAGGGCCGGCGTCGGGTCTCCATGGGCGGCAATCAGCGCCTCGACCCGCTGGATATCGGCCTCGGTATCGATGCCGCTGCTGTCGAAAACGGGCAGATCGACCGGGACGGTCATGATATCGATGCCCAGTTCCAGCAGCCGCAACTGCTCCAGCCCTTCCAGATTTTCGAGCGCCGTGGGCGGCGATGCCTCGAACCGGGCAAGCGCGTCATAGGCATAGCCATAGAGGCCGACATGACGCCAGACGGGGGATATGGGACCGGCTGCGCGCAGCCTGTTCTCGTCGCGGATGGCGGGAATGATCGTCTTGGAGAACCAGAGCGCCCGGCCATCCGCACCGCGCGCGCAGGTCGTGCCGCTGAAGGGCGAGCGTTGCTTATGCTCGCGCAGCGCATCGAGCGCGGCCCAGTCGAGCCCGATCACCGGGGTCGCGACCTGCGCGCCGGCATCCAGCGCCTCGATCACCGCGCCCAGCGCTCCCTTGGGCTGGAAGGGCGAATCCCCCTGGAGATTGACGACGAAGTCGGGCTGGGTGGCCTGCGCGCGGGCAGCAGCGAGCGCGCGGCCGGAGCCGGTAGCGATCGCGCTGTCGGTCATCACCGCGTCGCAGCCGGCGGCCTGCGCATGGGCTGCAATCTCGTCATCATCGGTGGCGACGACCAGAGCGACGCCGGCGCGCGAACCGATCGCCGCGCGCGCCATGGCGATCGTGCGATGCAGCAGGCTGCGCCCCGCAATGAGGCGCAGCGGCTTGCGCGGCAGGCGGGACGAACCCGCCCGCGCCGGAATGACCACCAATATGGTCAGGCGACCCCGGCGTGCAGCAGATCATGCATGTGAAGCGCGCCGACCAGATCGCCATCCTCGCACACGAACAGCAGGGTGATGTTGCGATCGTGCATGATGCGCAGCGCTTCCGACGCCAGTTCGTCGGGACCGATCGACTGCGGCGTCACGGTCATGAAACGGCCGACCGCATCGGTCAGATTCTGCTTGCCGGTCACGGCCCGGCGCAGATCGCCATCAGTGAAGGCGCCGATCAGTTGGCCACCCTGGTCGACGATGGCCGTGCCGCCAAGGCGCGCACGGGTCATCTCGATCGTGGCGTCGAGCAGCGAGGAATCCTCGCACACCCGCGGCACGTCGCTGCCCGCCGACATCAGTTCGCGCACCTTGACGAGCTGTGCCCCGAGACGGCCATTGGGGTGGAATTTGTAGAAATCGTCGGCCGAAAAGCCGCGCATTTCCATCAGCGACATCGCCAGTGCGTCACCAAAGGCCATCTGCAAGGTGGTCGATGTGGTGGGCGCCAGCATGTTGGGGCAGGCTTCGCGCACCGCCGGCATCAGCATGCAGACATCGGCAGCCTCGGCCACGGTGCTCTGCGCCTGCGCCGTCATCGCCAGCAGCGGGACGCCGAAGCGCTTGCAATAATGGATGATCGGCCCGAGTTCGGTGGATTCACCCGAATGGGACAGCATCAGCACGACATCGTCCGGCGTCACCATGCCCAGATCGCCATGGCCGGCATCGGCCGGATGCAGGAACAGCGCCGGCGTGCCTGTGGAGGTGAGCGTCGCCGTCATCTTGCGCGCGACGATGCCGCTCTTGCCGATGCCGGTGACGATCACCCGTCCCCGGACATTGATGATGATACCGACGAGCCGCAGGAAGGCGGCGGAAAATTCCCGGTCGGAAAATTTGGCTTCGAGTGTATTGAGCCCCCTGGCTGCCAGGGCGAGACTGCTGCACGCCGTCTCCACAATATGCGCACCCGAGCCGAAAGGAACGATCTTCGAAACTGTCGACACGCTTCTTGCCCTTTTTTCCGCGTATCGCCGCCGACATGCTCCGGCTGACGCCCGCGGTGTCGATGCGCCTTGCCAGCGCAGCGTCCATCCCTTGTTCCGCGACCCCAGGCCGATTTCGCAATCAGCACCCTGCAACTGTCTACGCCGTTTCAGGCACTTATGGCAATCCATTTCGCAAGTGCGGCAAGGGGCACTGAAGTCGGAAGGCAGGGGGAATGGGGCAGAAATACAAGATGAAATGAGCTAAATTATCGACAAGCCGAGGAACTTTTCGACAGCTCGACATATGCCGCAACACTCAGAGGCGATGATAGTCGCGATACCAGTTGACGAATCGGGGCACGCCCGACTCGATCCCGGTGGTGGGCGCAAAGCCGATATCCTGGGCAATCGCACTGATGTCGGCGAAGGTCGCCGGCACGTCGCCCGGCTGCATCGGCTGGAAGTCCAGCTGCGCCTTGCGCCCCACAGCCTCCTCCAGCACGGCGATCAGGTGCATCAGTTCCTCGGGCCGATTATTGCCGATATTGTAAAGCCGATGCGGCGCCCGGCTGCCGCCCGCCTTGAGCGCGCCGTCGTCGCCCGGCGGGGAATCAAGGCAGCCGATCACCCCGGCGACGATGTCGTCGATATAGGTGAAGTCGCGCTGCATCCGGCCATGGTTGAAGACCGGTATGGGTTCGCCGGCGAGGATCTTCTGGGTGAAGATCCACATCGCCATGTCGGGCCGGCCCCAGGGACCATAGACGGTGAAGAAGCGCAGTCCCGTCATCGGCACGCGGAACAGATGGGCATAGGTCTCGCTCATCAGCTCGTCCGCCCGCTTGGTCGCGGCATAGAGGGAGACCGGATGATCGGTGCGATCCTCCACCCGGAAGGGCAGCACCTCATTGCCGCCATAGACGGATGAGGAGGAGGCGTAGACCAGATGACGCACCCGCCGTTCCCGCGCCAGTTCGAGCATGTTCACATGGCCGGCAAGGTTGGAGCGGACATAGGCATGGGGGTTGATCAACGAATAGCGCACGCCGGCCTGGGCGCCGAGATGGACGATCGCCTCGATCGGATGATCGGCGAGCAGCGCCTGAAGTGCGGGCATGTCGGCAAAGTCCAGTTCGGCGAAGGTGAACAGCTTGCCATGGCGCTGTTCGAGCGCCGCGATCCGGTCGCGCTTGAGCGAAACCTGATAATAGTCGTTGAGATTGTCGATGCCGATCACGGCACGCCCGTCGGCCAGCAGCCGGTCCGCCACCGCCATGCCGATGAAGCCGGCCGCGCCGGTTACCAGGATCGTCAAAGCGTCATCCTCCTTGATCGGGCCGACAGGCGGGTCGCCGCCAGAGCCATGGCGGTTCACAGACAATCCGACGCGCGATGTAAAGCCCTTTCCCTCATAAGCCGTTCGATACAGGCTTCCATGCGGCGGAATACTTAGGCATTCCCTAATCTTTCCCGGCTAAGGCGAGGCGATGGACATGGCAGCGCACCCATCTCCCCCCTTTGCATCCGACAGCCTGGCGCTGACGGACCCGCGCGCGCGCTGGGCGACCCTCGCCGCAGATGCGGCCGAACCCAATGCCTTCTATGCGCCCGACCTGTTGGCAGCGGCGATCGACCATCTGGCCAGCAATGGTGACGTGCGTCTGATCGAGGCGCAGGCGGATGGCGATCTGATCGGCCTTTTGCCGGTGACGGTGCAGGCGCGCCATGGCCGCTTGCCGATCGGCTGCGTCGCCAACTGGATGCACGACCATTGTTTCTTCGGCGCGCCGCTGATCCGGCGTGGTCAGGAGATGGCGGCGTGGCGCAGCCTGCTGGCGCAACTGGACGAGGCGGAATGGGCGCCCCATTTCCTGCATCTGCGCGCACTGGATGCGGCCGGCGCCAATGCCGCCGCGCTGGAAGCACTGTGCGTCGAACAAGGGCGCGGCCGGCGCGAGGTGCATCGCCATGACCGGGCAATGCTGCGATCCGACCTGTCGGCCGACGCCTATTGGGAAACCCATGTCCGCGCCAAGAAGCGCAAGGAAATCCGCCGCCTGCAGAAGCGACTGGCGGAACTGGGGACGGTCGAGCAGCGATTGTTGGACGATGGCACGGACCTGCCGCGCTGGTGTGGCGACTTTCTGGCGCTGGAGGCGTCCGGATGGAAGGGCCGCGAGGGCAGCGCATTGGCGAGCAGGCCGGATGACATCGCCTTCTTCCGCGCCGCCTGCGCCGCGGCCTTTGCGGCGGGTCGGCTGCATTTCCTGCGCATCGACCTGGATGGCCGGGCGATCGCGATGCTGGTCAATTTCCGCCATGGCGACGGCGCCTTTTCCTTCAAGATCGCCTTTGACGAGGAGATGGGCCGCTTTTCACCCGGCGTGCTGATCGAGATAGCCAATCTGCACGCAGTGCAGGATGATCCGGCGATCGGCTGGATGGACAGTTGCGCCGCCGCCGATCATCCGATGATCGACAGCCTGTGGGCCGAGCGCCGCAGCATCGTCCAATATCGTATCGCCCTGCAGGGCAAGGGCGCGACGCGCCTGCGCCGGGCAGCGGCCTTTGCATTGGCCGGCGGGGTCGAACGGATCGCCAGCCGCATGAAAGGACAGGAATGACCGTGCATAGCCCGATGGCGCCCGCCACCGACGCGCCGCATTTTTCGGACAGCGCGCGCGCCGCCTTTGCCGCCGCCTATCCCGACCAGCCGACCAAGCTGACGCATCAATTGGTCGGGCATGCGCTGCTGACGCTGGATGCGCTGGCGACGCTGGCCGAGCGGATGCCGGCGAGCGCGGTCGAATATAATCTGGGCAAGCTGCCGCTGGGCGTGCGGCCGGAGGATACGCCTTCCAATGGGCTGAGCCTGGCCGAGACGATCCGCACGATCGAGAGCAATGGCAGCTGGGCGGTGCTGAAGAATGTCGAGCGCGACCCGGCCTATGGCGCGTTGCTGGACGCGGCGCTGGCGGAGCTGGAGCCGATCGTCGCGCGCAGCACCGGACCGATGCTCCACCGCGAGGCCTTCATCTTCCTGACCTCCCCCGGCAGCGTCACCCCGTTCCACATGGACCCGGAGCATAATATCCTGCTGCAGATCATGGGGGCCAAGGTGATGACCGTGTTCCCGGCGCGCGACGAGGAACTGGTGCCGGCGCAAAAGAGCGAGGAATTCCACAATGGCGGCCATCGCAACCTGATCTGGCAGGACGGGTTCAAGGCGCGCGGCACCCCCTTTCCGCTCAGCCCCGGCGAGGCCGTGCATGTGCCGGTCAAGGCCCCGCATTTCGTGGAAAATGGCCCGGCCGTATCGATCAGCCTGTCGATCACCTGGCGGTCCGACCGCAGCGTGGCGGAGGGCGAACTGCACAGTTTCAACGCCCTGCTGCGCAAGCGCGGCCTGCCGACCGGCACGGTGAGCGAACGCCCCGAGCAACAGGGCATTCGCCGCTTCGTCTATCGGGTCATGCGGAAGCTGGGCGTTTAAGGATCCTGCGCGCCAGCGCCTCGGCCTCCAGCCGGGGGCTGAAACGCTCGACATGCCACCATTCCAGCGCTTCCTCGCGCGTGGAGAGGCTCTGCTTGTAGCGATCCTTGCCGGCGAGCAGCGAATAGAGCCGGAAATCCTGCGCGGCATAATGGCCGACGGCGGCGGCGTGACAGAGCAGGCCCGGCTTGTCCTTGGCGGTGCGTGGCTGGGCGAAGGCGGACTGATAGTTCATCGCCTGCCCGTCCTGCACGAAATTGACCAGCAGGCCGACCGGGCCGCCGGCATCGGCAAAGCGCAGCAGTTCGACCGCGCCCGATGGCAGGCCGCGGGCCGCGATGGTGGCGACGAACTGGCGAAAGCCCTGATCGTCCCAGGCATTGTCGGCATGGCGCCCCATGTTGAGCGCGGCCATCTCGTCCAGCCAGGGGGCGATGTCATCCAGCGTGCCGACCGTGACGTCGGGCAGCGGCCCGCCATGATCCTTCATCGCGCGGCGAATCTGGCTGCGCGTATTGCTGCTGAGCAGCGAGAGATAGTCGCCATCGGCGGCGCGCACGGCATCGAGATCGACCTGGTAGACGGGCGAGGCATCGACCCGCAATTTGCGGCGAGCAGGCAGGCCCAGCAGCGGCGAATCCGGGGCGATGCCGCTCAGCCGCAATACACGCCAGTCTCGGCGCCGGGCGATGGCGTCGATCGCGGCAGCGACGGCCGCCGCCTCCTGCCCGCGCGCGGCGAGCAGGCCATTATATTCGACATAGGGCCGGTCGATCACCGGATCGCCCGACTGGTTGAGGCTGAGCGTCGCCACCGGGCCGAGCAGGCGCGGGCGCATCGCATGGCCGACCAGCGCCAGCGCGACATCCTGTCCGCTTTCATCGGTGACAGCGAGCAGTTCGGTTCGCACGCCATAGCTGTCGAGCCAGGCCCCCACCCAGGTCCAGCGCAGGAAGAAGGACGCATCGCTGCGCGCCTCCAGCGCCTGCCAGCGGGCGGCCAGCGCCGACCGGTCGGTCGGCAGGGAGAATGTCGCGGTGAGCCCCATCGCGCCCCTCTTGTGACAGAGCGGCGGCGGGAATCAAGCGGGTGTGCTGTGGATCACACTCGAATGCGACGCTGCGGATCGACCGTGCCGTCGGCGCGGATGCCGGCCCGAACCAGATCGCGGCGCATATGGCCGGTCAGGAAGCGCTGGAGCATCACGAAATCGGCGCGCAGCGACCAGAGTGGATAGCGGAAGGTGGCGGGGCGATTGCGCTCGATAAGCATATGGCTGACCCAGGCGAAGCCATAGCCGGCGACCGGCAGCGCAGCGGCCAGCCACCATCGCCCCGTAATGGCCGCAGTGGCCGCGATGCCGACCACCAGGCTGGTCCCGGCATAATGCATGGCGCGCGTCGCGGGCCGGGCATGTTCCTGCAGATAATAGGGCCAGAAGTCCCGGAACCGGGTGATCTGGGTCATAAGGGGCATCCTCTCTGTTATGCCCCATCTTTTATACGTGGACGTTCAACTTGTTAAGCGCCACGCGCCGCTTGGGCGCAAAGAGGAAATAATCATAGGCCGCACGGGCGGCCTGGGCCATGATCTGGTCGCGCGAGACATGGCCCCGGCTGTCCTTCATCACGAACACGGTGATGGCGAAGCGGCGGCCATCGGGTAGGCCGATGATGCCGACATCATTGCCGACGCCGTTGAGCGACCCGGTCTTGTGCGCGACCGGGGTGCCGGGCGGCAACATGCCCGACAGACGCAGCTTGCCGGTCTGGCAATGGCCCATGATGGTGAAGAGCAGTTGCGTGCTGTCCGGCTTCAATGCCTTGCCCGATTCATAGGCGACCAGCAGCTGGTTCATCGCCAGCGGCGTCGCCGTGTCGCGCGGATCGAGCATGAAGTCCATGTTCGGCAGGTCGCGCACGTCGCGCCGCTGGATCATCGGATCGGCGCGGCGGGCGGCGCCGGCATTCTGCTGGAAGGTGCCGGACTGGGGATTGATACCCATGGCGCGGTAGAGAAGATGCGCGGTATCGCTATCGACGCGCAGGCCATGGATGCCGAGGCCGGCGACGAAATCGCTGACCGCCTTCGGCCCGCCGGCGCGGGCGACCAGCACGTCGGTCGCATTATTGTCGCTGCGCGTCAGCATCAGGTCGAGCAACTGGCTGACCGGCAGAGTCGCGCCGGGGCGCGAGAACATCCAGGCGATGCCGCCCTCGCTCGCCAGCGCTGGATCGAGCGCGAGCCGGTCGTCGAGCTTCAGGCTGCCGGCATCGACCAGCGAGAGGATACGGCCCGCGACCGCGACCTTGTAGGCGCTGGCCATGGGGAAGAGGGTGTCGCCATTGCGCGACTGGACCTCGCCGGTCTGCAGATCCTGCACCGCGACACCGACCGTGCCGTCCGACAAAGCGGCAAAGCGATCAAATTCCGCCAGGAGATGCGCCTCCGCCGTCAGCAGCACTTGCGGCCGGGGCGGCGGACCGAAGGCATCGGCGCTCGGCAAGGGCGCAAAGAACAGGCCAAGGGCGGCGCAGCTGGCGCCAATTTGACGGAGAGACGGCATGGCCCGTCTGTCGCCCATCATGGGTCGGGTGGCAAGATATTTGATCGGCTTTTCCCGCGGTTGACGCAGGCATGCCGGGGGTTCATCACGCCCGCCATGAACGACACCATCAAGCTGCACGAAAGCTGGCGCGCGCCGCTGCGCGACCAGTTCGCCAGCCCCCATATGCAGGGCCTGAAACAGTTCATCGAAGCGGAAAAGGCGGCGGGCAAGCGCATCTTCCCCAAGGGGAATGAATATTTCCGGGCGCTGGACCTGACGCCGCTGGACCAAGTGAAGGTGGTGGTGCTGGGGCAAGACCCCTATCATGGCGAGGGCCAGGCGCATGGCCTGTGCTTTTCGGTCCAGCCCGGCGTGCGGACGCCGCCCTCGCTGGTCAATATCTACAAGGAGCTGGAAAGCGACCTCGGCCTGCCGCGCGCGCGGCACGGCTTCCTGGAGCATTGGGCGCGGCAGGGCGTGCTGCTGCTCAACAGCGTGCTGACGGTCGAGATGGGCCGCGCCGCGTCGCACCAGGGCAAGGGCTGGGAGACGTTCACGGACGCGATCGTCCGGCTGGTGGCGCAGAAGGAGGAGCCGGTCGTGTTCCTGCTGTGGGGCGCCTATGCCCAGCGCAAGGCCGGCTTCGTCGATTCCGGGCGCCATCTGGTGCTGAAGGCCGCCCATCCTTCGCCACTGTCGGCGCATAACGGCTTTCTGGGCTGCCGCCATTTCTCGCAGGCCAATGACTTTCTGGAGGCCAAGGGGCGCGGCGCGATCGACTGGCGCCTGCCGGAGGTGGTGGCATGAGCGGGCCGGCGGTCGCCCTGCTCTATCAGGCGCTGCCGCCGCCGGTGATCGACGGGCTGCGCAAGGATGCCAAGCCCGGCGGCTATTCCGACGGTGGGGCCGATATCGGCTTTGCATTGAAGGGGCTGGGCCGCACGGTGGTAACGCCGGTGCCCGCGCCCGATCCGGCGCAGGCGATGCAATGGGTATTCCCCGACACGGCCGACGGGATAGCAGCCGCGATCGCGGCGGGCGCCGACACGATCTGGGCCAATAGCGTGCTGTTCGAGGGGCATCCGATCGAGGCCGTGATGGGCCAGGTCGCGATCGTCGGCCAGACCCCGGCCGCCACGCAGAAATATGACGACAAGTTCGCCACCAACCGGATGCTGGAACAGGCCGGCTTGCCGGTGGCGCGCGGTTTTTTGCTGGCTGATCGGCCGAGCCAAGGCGTGCATGCGCTGGCCGATGTCGGGCAACTCCTGACCGATCTGGCCATTCCCTTCCCGCTGATCGTGAAGCCCGTGCGTGGCCGGGGCAGCCAGGGCGTGACGCTGGTGCGCGATGCCGATGCGCTGAACGCCGCGGCCCGCAGCCTGATCGACGAGGGCAAGTTCGGCACGCTGCTGATGGTCGAGGAATTTCTGGACGGCGAGGAAATGACCATTACTGTCCTGCCGCCGGCCGCGCCGCGCCCGTCAGGCGAAAGGGGCGACCGCCATTTCGCGCTGCGCCCGGTGCTGCGCTTCGACCAGAAGGACGGTGTCGCCCCCTATAATGGCGATGTCGCGGTGACGCAGAACAGCGTCGCGATCGGCCCGGAACGGATGACGGAGGCGCCGGTGCTGGCGATGCTGGATGCCTGTGTGAAGGCGGCCGAGCTGGTGGAATCGCGCGCGGTGATCCGCATCGACTGCCGCGCCGATACCAGCGGCCAGTTTAAGCTGTTCGACCTCAACATGAAGCCGAACATGACCGGTGCGGGCCGGCCGGGGCGCGCAGACCAGGATTGCCTGTCGGCGATCGCCGCGCGGGCCGATGGCTGGTCCTATGCCGACATGCTCGACGCGATGCTGGCGACGGCCTGGAAATAACGCACCAGAATCCGGTGCCCAGAATCATTGAGGCCCGGTCCCGCTTGCGCGGGCCGGACCCCTTCCCTCTCCAAACCGGAAAGTGGAAAAATCAGCCGTCGTAATCGCCGCCGATATTCTGGTTGCGCGGCGGAGCCGCTGCGGTCAGGCGCAGGGCCTCCGCCGACTGGGCGATCGAACCGATTTCATCGGGCGTATCGTCGTCGTCAATCTGGACCTTCTGCAGCGACGCAACGACCGAATCATGCAGGTCGGCGGGCAGAATGGTTTCCTCGGCGATTTCGCGCAGGGCGACGACCGGATTCTTGTCGCGGTCACGCTCAAGCGTCAGCTCGGCGCCACCGGAAATTTCACGCGCGCGCTGGGCGGCGAGCAGGACGAGATCGAAACGGTTGGTAACCTTGTCGACGCAATCTTCGACGGTGACGCGGGCCAATCGGGCCTCCTGAAAAATCAATAGGGAATCTTGAACTTGGCGCCTAGCAGTGGCGGCCTGTCGAGTCAATGAAAAGCCCATAAAGCCATGGCGCGCCGCGGCAAAGCGGCGCATGAAGGGGCCATGGCGTCGCGACAACAGCAAGCCCCGACCAGCCCGATCAGCGTCACGCTGAACGGCAACCGACTGACCGTCATCGAAGAAGGCGCGGCGCTGCGCGATGCGCTGGTCAGACTGATCGACGGCGCGCGCACGAGCCTGAAACTCTATTATTATATCTTCGCCGACGATGGCAGCGGCCGGCTGATCTGCGAGCGGCTGGTGGCGGCGCGGGCACGCGGCGTGGCCGTGACGCTGATGATCGACGGCTTCGGATCGTCCGATACGCCCGACAGCCTGTTCGCCCCGCTGATCGCGGCGGGCGGCCATTTCGGCCGGTTCGGGACGCGCCGGTCGACCCGCTACCTGATCCGCAATCATCAGAAGATCGCCCTGGCCGACGACAAAAGGCTGATGATCGGCGGCTTCAATGTCGAGGATGGCTATTTCGGCATACCCGCCGACGATTGCTGGCGCGACCTGGGGCTGCTGCTGGAAGGGCCGCAGGCCGAGGCGATGGCGCGCTGGTATGGCCAGCTATGGCGCTGGGTCACGAGCAAGGGGCAAAGGTTCCGCACCCTGCGGGCGATGGTGCGGCACTGGCACCCATCGCTGCACCATGATCCGGCCGATCCGTTTCGCTGGCTGATCGGCGGGCCGACCCGGCGGCTGAGCCCCTGGGCGCAGGTGGTGAAGCATGACATGGACCGGGCGCAGCGACTGGACATGGTCGAGGCCTATTTCTCGCCCGGCCGGGGCATGATGAAGCGGATCGCCCGCGCCGCCCGGCGCAAGGGCGCGCGCCTGATCCTGCCGGCCCTGTCGGACAATGGCGCGACGATCGCGGCGGCACGGCTGCTCTATGGTCCGCTGCTGCGACGCGGCGTCGAGATATATGAATATCAGCCCTGCAAGCTGCACATGAAGCTGATCGTGATCGACGATGCGGTCTATATCGGATCGGCCAATTTCGACATGCGCAGCCTGTTCCTCAACCTGGAGCTGATGCTGCGGGTGGAGGATGCCGGCTTTGCCGAGGCGATGCGCAGCTTCATCACCCAGCGGACGGGCGAGAGCCGGCAGATTTCGCTGGAGACCTATCGCACCAGCCGCACCGGCCTGACGCTGATCAAGCAGTGGATCAGCTATCTGCTGGTCGGCGTGCTGGACTATACCGTCACGCGGCGGCTGAATTTTCGCGATCCCGACGCGGACTGAGCGGAATATCGGGCGCGATGTTGCGGCGCAGGCTGGTGAGCGCCAGCAGCGCCAGCCGCCGATCATCGACCGCGCCGTTCCGGCCGATCGTGGCGAGCGCCGTATCGATGGCCCGCACCAGCGGAGGATCGGGATCGGCCTGCCCCCTGGCGCCAAGCCGATCGAAATGCTGGCGCACCCGCCCCAGCACGACATCGAGCAGCCGGTCGTCGCGGGCATGGGCGCGCACCCGGAAGCGGTGGAGATCGTCGAGCGACATGCCCACGCGCGTGTCGCGCAGGATATCGAGCAAGGGCGCGGTGGTGTCGCTGCCCAGTTCGGCAAGGCGCGGGGTCAGCAGGCCGATACGGTCGAGCATGGTGTTGATCCATTTGACTGTATCGGGCTGCTGGCGCGGATCGGTGCGCAGGGCAAGATCGCGCCAGCCCGCCCGGAGCAGGCGCAGCGCGGATTGTTCGGCGCCCACGGTGCGAACCATCTTGAGCGCCCAGACCGCGAGCAACGCGCCCAGCATCTGGGCGATGGCGGCATTGGCGAAACTGTCGAACTGCCCGGTATAATAGCCATCGAGGCCCATCAGGCCGGGCAGCGAGAGGATCATGCCGATCGCCATCGCCGCCAGCCGCCGCCGCACCATCATCGCACCGACCAGCAGGAAGGCCGGCGCCAGCACTGCGACCAGAACCGGAAAGTCGGACACGCGCGGCAGGATGGCAAAGGCATAGGGCGCGGCCACCAGCACCGCGCAGCAGGTGCCCTGCCACACTTTCCAGGCAGCAGGCGCGGGATCGTCCATATTGCTGAACAGGGCACAGATGATGCTGGCGATGACGACCGCCCCTGCCCCGGCCGGCCAGGCCGACAGAATCCAGAGCAGGCAGCCGATCAGCACGGTGAGGCTGGTCGCCAGCGCGCCGCGCAGCGCTAGGCCATAATCGCGATGCAGGACGCGGCGGCGGGCGTTGCGGATCGCTTCCCGCGCGGGCGGTGACAGGGGGATGCGATCGGCGCCCATCGCCGCCTGCAACTCGCGGCAGATGGCATGGACGGCGACCAGTTCGGCCAGCCGGTCGAGCATGCTGAGCTGCAATGCCGCGTGCCAGGCGAAGGGCAAGCGGCAATCGGGTTCGCAGGCACGGGCGCGGGCGCGCAGCGCTTCAGGCGAGGCCCCCTCCCCGTCCGGCGCGCCCAGCCAGGCGACGACATCATCCAGCAGGACATGGACCGCCGGCGGCAAGGCATCGGCCCGCTGCAACTGGCGACAGCGATCCTCGACCGCGCTGGCCAGCGGCAGCAGCAGGCAAAGCTGCGTCTCCAGCGCGCGCAACACCCCGGCCTTCAGCCGCAGCGCGCTGCTTTCGAACGGCAAATGGGTGGCAAGCTGGTGCAGTTCGTGGATATCGGTCGCCAATTGCCGGCGGTCGCGGGTCACGACCGCATCGCCATGGTCGACCCGCAGGGAATCGCGCGACCAGCGTTCCGCGTCGATCATGATCGCATCGATCCGCGCCTGGAGGCGAGCCGACACGGTGCGCGGGAAGACGAGGCTGTGGACCAGCGTGGCCGAGGCGATGCCGATGCCGATTTCCTGGGCGCGCAGGCTAGCGGCGGTGAAGATCGTCGCCTGCGCCTCGACCGCCGGGAAGGCGACGATGCCGGCGGTATAGCCCGCCAGCAGGAAGGTATAGGCGCGCGGGGTCCGGTCGAGCAGCGCGACGAAGGTGCAGAGCCCGAGCCACAGCGCCAGCGCGAGCGAGAGAAGTTCGGGGGCATTGCCGAGCAATGGCACCAGCAGGATCGCCACGCCCGCGCCGATGACGGTGCCGAGCAGGCGGAACATCGCCTTGGACGACACCGCGCCGGCGAGCGGCTGGGCAACGATATAGGCGGTGATGATCGCCCAATAGGGCCGGTCCAGCCCGATCCGCAGCGCGATATAATAGGCCAGCATCGCCGCGATAAAGGCCTTGAGCGTGAACAGCGCGTCATGGCCGCCGTAGCGATCGGCCATCCAGCGCGCTTGTGGCAAGGCAGGCGTCACGCGGCACATCCAGCATCATCGGGCGGGGCCAGGCAGGGCGGCGACGCCGGTCGGGAGAATGAAAGCCGGACGCGTCGGCCCGCCACGCCGGATCGGGCGCGCATTGCTGGAGCTTCAGGCAAACCCTCTATGCGCCTGTCCATGTGGCGAAACAATATGAGCCCAAGGCACAGCCATTGTGCATGATATGCACAACCAAACAGGGCCAGCGGGCATCAATCATCCCCTTGCCGCCGCCCCCGGCTTTCTGCACAGTCGCGCCGCCCAGCCGGGCCAGGGAGACGCATTTCCAAGCGTCGCACAATCAGAACAAGGACATCGCCCCATGCCATCCCGTCGCTTAGTTGCCGCCTTGCCCGCCGCCGCGCTGCTGGCCGCCAGCCTCAGCCCGCTGCACGCCGCTACCGCGGCCGACACGCAGGCCCGCGCCGGCGAAGCCGCCTTCCGCACCCTCTACAAGGAACTGGTGGAGACCGATTCGAGCTGGCCCAATGGCAGCTGCACGCTCGCCGCCGAACAGATTGCGACGCGGCTGAAGGCGGCGGGCTATGCCGATGGCGATATCGCTGTCGTGGTCGATCCGGCCCATCCCAAGGAAGGCAATCTGACCGCCGCGCTGCGCGGTTCGAACGCCAAGCTGCCCGCGCTGCTGCTGCTCGCCCATATCGACGTGGTCGCGGCCAAGCGCGCGGACTGGAGCCGCGATCCCTTCACCCTGATCGAGGAAGGCGGCTATTTCTATGGCCGGGGCACGTCGGACGACAAGGCGATGGCGGCGAGCTTCGCCGACGCCATGATCCGTTTCAAGCAGGAAGGCTACAAGCCCAAGCGCACGATCAAGATGGCGCTGACCTGTGGCGAGGAGACGGAGAAGGCACTGAACGGCGTCGAATATCTGCTGAAGAACAAGCCCGATGCGATGGCGGCCGGATGGGCGCTCAACGAAGGCGGCGGCGGGTCGCTGGACGAAAATGGCAAGCCGGTCAGCCATGGCGTGCAGGCGGGCGAGAAGGTCTATCAGGACTTCACCTTCACCGCGACCGCGCCGGGCGGCCACAGTTCGCGCCAGGAACCGCATTTCAACGCGATCGGCTGGATGGCGCAGGCGCTGGCCAATGTGAACGCCTATGATTTCCCGGTGAACCTGACCCCGGCGGCCAAGGCCTATTTCGGCGCGTCGGCGCCGCTCTATCCCAAGCTGTCGCAGCCGATGGCGGCGGTCGGCGCGGGCAAGGCGACCGAGGCGGACTATGCCGCGATCTCGGCCGCCAATCCGAGCTGGAACGCCACCCTGCGCACCACCTGCATCCCGACGCTGATCAATGGCGGCCATGCCCCCAATGCCCAGCCCCAGTCGGTGACCGCGAACGTCAATTGCCGCATCATTCCGGGCGAGGATGTCGAGGCGGTGCGTGCCAAGCTGGCGCAGGTGGGCGGCGACGAGAAGGTCAAGGTGACGCTGGCCGATCCGCCGCAGCCCAAATCGTCGGCGCCGCAGCTGACGCCGCAGATCATGGCGCCGATCGAGGCGCTGACCAAGGAGATGTGGCCGGGCGTGCCGGTGATCCCGCGGCTTGCGACCGGGGCGACCGACGGGCGCTTCACCAATGCGGCGGGCATCCCCACCTATGGCGTGTCGGGCATGTTCGCCGACCCCGATGGCCAGGGGGTCCATGGCCTCAATGAGCGCATCCGGGTCAAGTCGCTGCTCGACGGCCGCGCCTTCCTCTATCGCCTGACCAAGGCTTACACACAGTAATGCGAAAAGGGCTGGCCCGGATAACCGGACCAGCCCTTTTTACTTGGGCCAGCGCCGCGCGGATCAGCGGCCGCTGCTGCCCAGCACCCGGACTTCGCCGACCGGATAGCCCTTCTCGGCCATTTCCTTGGCATAGTCGCCACGGGCATCGGCCAGTTCGGTGCGATATTCCTCCCAGGCGTCGCGATTATCCTCCGCATCGCTGGAATGGCGCAGATCCTTGGTCAGTTCCTTGCGCGCCTCGGCCAGGTCGGTCTGATAATTGAACCAGTAGTTGTTCTCCACGCCGGCGATCGGCGCTTCATAGACAAGCTGGTCCTCGACCGACGCCAGCTGTTCCTCATAGCTCACCGGGCCTTCACCCGGAGCCGGGCCACGCGCCTGGGGCTGGGCCATGGCGGCGATCGGGGTCATGCCGACCATGGCGATGGCGGTCAGAAGCATCGAACGGTTCATGACGTTTCTCCTCTTTCCTCATCGAACCTGCGGCAATAACGCACCGGGACCGGCATTTTGCGCCTGAACGGATGTGCAGAATGGACGAAGCGAGGCGCGGCGGCGGTGGGCCGCAGCGCCAAAAAGGGCCGAATATCGGGCTTTTCCGCCCTGTTTTCAGGCAATTGGGATCAGATCAGCGGATCACCAGATAGAAGGTCGCCGGCGCGCTGCCGCCATTTTCTATCTCGATCGCATAGCGTTCGGTGAACAGCGGTAGCCAGGCGCAATCGGCCTGCGGCGCGGCGACCGGCTTGGCGCACAGCGTGCCGCCATCGGCATTGCGCACCCGGACCGACAGGGATGCCGCCATGCCGGTGGCGCGCGCCACCGAAATCTGCGCGCGCTGGCCGGCAAGGAACAGCTGGCGCAGCGTCACCCGCCCGCCCGCCGCCAGAGACCCGCGGCGATAGGCGGGGCCGAGCGCGCGACCGCGATAGACTGGCCCTGCATGGACGGCGCCGCCGGCCTGCGCCTGCTGCGACCAGAGGGTGGACAGGTCATCCTGCCCCTCGGCCGGGCGCGCGCCGAGCAGCTTGAGAGTGTCGGCCGCCGCCGCGAGTGCGGCTTGATCGCCGCGCGCCTGCGCCAGATCCCCCTCCGCCAGGGTGCGCATCAGCGCATCGGTCGGCATCGGCTCCTCGACCACCGCGACCGGACCGACGCCCAGCATCAGCAGGGGCAGGAAGAGCCTAATCATCCGCCATCTCCGGCTGCACGACGAAGCGGGCGCCGGGCGCGGCATCCTCGACATGGATGGTCAGGCCATGGCGTTCGGCAATCGCACGGGCCAGCGCCAGCCCCAGACCATGGCCGCTGCCGGGCGACGGATCGAGCCGGACATAGCGGTCGAAGACCAGTTCGCGCGCATCGGCCGGGATGCCCCGGCCATTATCCTGCACGATGATGAGCGGGCCCGGCGCCAGGCTGAGCAGCACGCTGCCGCCGCGCGGCACATATTTGAACGCATTGTCGAGCAGGTTGGACAAGAGCCGGGTGATCTGCATCGGATCGGCGCGGAAAGATATGCCCGGCGCCACCATCGCGTTGAAGGCGATGCCCAGATCCTCCGCGCTGGCGCCATAAAGGTCCGCCAGATTGTCGGCAATCTCGCTGAGGTCGACATCGGCAAGGCCCCGGCGATCGCCGCGCAGCGCCTGGGTGCCGGCAATGTCGAGCAGGGAATCGAGCAAGCGCACGACGCTGCGTATCTCGTCGCGCGACCGCCCCAGGGTGCGCAACAGCCCCTCATCCCCAGTCCGTTCCATCGCTTTCAGGATACGCGTGTCGAGATGCATCAGCGGGGTGCGGATCTCGTGCGCGGTCTGATCCGACACGGAGCGCTGGGCCTCCATCAACCGCTGCACCTGATCCAGCATCGCATTGGTGTTGGCGGCCAGTTCAGCCAGTTCGTCGCTCGCCCCGGTGGCGCGTGCGCGCGCACCGATATCGCCGGCGCGCACCGCGTCGAAGACATGGTTGATCCGTTCGACCCGGCGTCGCAGGCGGCGCGCCGCGAAATGGCCGGCGGCAAGGCTGAGCAGGGCGACGATGGCCCCGGCGATGGCAAAGGCGATGGCGAGCCGGGTCTGCAGCGCCCGCGCCCGAACATTGCTGCGCCCGACGATCAGCCGGGTGTCGGGGCCAAGCAGCGTCGCCCGCGCGAACATGCGGTCGCCGCCCGGCAGGCGAATCAGCCGGGCCTCGGACACTTCGGACGCCAAGGCGGGCCAGTGATCGATATTGCCCGCCACCCGGCGCCCGGCCGCATCGGCGAGCAGATAATAGGCCTTTTCGCTGTCGCCGCGCTCCATCGCCAGCCGATCGGCGATCCGCGCCCTCAATTCCGCCTCGCCGCTGCTGACATAGATGTCGGCCAGGCCCGCCAGATCGGTATCGACCTCTCGCCCCAGCATCACGCGCCCGTCGGTCTCGACGATCCGTTCGACCACCAGGAACAGCACCAGCGTGGACGCCAGGCTGACCAGCAGGGCCGACAGCGTGACCCGGCCGAAGACCGAGCGCAGCAGGCCGAACCTAGCCATGGGCGGCGATCAACCGATAGCCGGTGCCCCAGACCGTCTCCAGCACGACGCTATCGAACCCTTCCTCCAGCTTGCGGCGCAGGCGGCCGACATTGACGTCGACGACGTTGGTCTGGGGATCGAAGCTGAGTTTCCACACATGGCGCAGCAGCATTTCGCGCGTGACCACTTCGCCGGCATGTTCCATGAGGTAGCGGAACAGCGCGAATTCCTTGGGCGACAGCGGCACATGGCGGCCCGCGCGATGGGCGGTGCGCGCCTTAACATGGCATTCCAGGTCGCCAAACAGCAGCACCGAATCCTGCTGCAACCGCCCGGCCCGGCGCCACAAAGCGCGCACGCGGGCGACCAGTTCGTCCGGCTCGAAGGGCTTGGCCATATAGTCATCGACGCCGCTTTCCAGCCCCTCGACCCGATGCTCGCTGCGGCCGAGCGCGGACAGCATCAGCACCGGCGCCTCGATCCCGGCGACGCGCATGCGCGTCACCACGTCGATGCCCGAAAGATGCGGCAGGGTGCGATCGAGGATGATGACATGATAGCGGCCCGATGCGGCGCGCTTGAGCCCTTCGGCGCCATCCTCGGCCAGGTCGACGACCATGCCGGCGCGGGCGAGGATTTCGGCAATATTGGCGCGGGCCGCCGGGTCATCTTCCACCAGCAGCACGGAAATCGGGTCGGTTTGCGCCATCTTCACCGCCTGTCAGATAGCGCGAACGGCCGCCAGTGACAAAGCCTGTTAAGGCGGTCACTGGCGGCCGTTAAGAAATACAGCCGGATTATCAGATCATTATCAGATCTTGAGCCCCGCGCGCAGCATCAGCGCACCGATGATCAGCAGATAGACGCCGAAAATCTTCTTCAGCGGCCCGGCGGGCAGGCTGTGGGCGGCGGCCACGCCCAGCGGCGCGGTCAGCATCGACATCGATGCGATCGCTATCGTCGCGGGGATGTTGATATAGCCCAGCGAACCCCAGGGCAGGCCGCCTTCGCGGAAGCCGATGATGGCAAAGCCGATGGTGGTCGGGATGGCGATCAGCGTGCCGATGCCCGATGCGGTGGCGATGGCGCGGTGGATGGTGCGGCCGCACAGCGTCATCGTCATGATGGCAATGGTGCCGCCGCCGATGCCCAGCAGCGAGGAAAAGGTGCCCAACCCGCCTGCAATGCCGATGCGCGCCAGCCCCGACGGCATCTGGTCGCTGATCACCTTGCCGTTCAGCACCGGGATCAGGAAGTTGAGCGACATCAGGATGACGCCTGCGCCAAAGATCATCTTGAGCGTCCGGCCATCGACATGGCCCGCCAGCACGACGCCCGCGCCGCAGCCCAATATGATCCAGGGCGCCCATGTCTTGAGGACGTCGAACTCCACCGCCCCGCGCTTGGAATGCGCCAGCAGCGATCGGATGGAGGTCAGGATGATCGTCGCAGCCGACGTGCCGATCGCGACATGGGCGATGCCGTCCTTCGTCCCGCCCAGCAGCGGCAGCACGACCAGCAGCGCCGGCACGACGACGAAGCCGCCGCCGATGCCGAAGATGCCGGCGGCAAAGCCGGCGAGCAGGCCGGCGGCCAGCATGGCAACCAGTGGCACGAGCCAGGTCATGATATCACCGGACATCAGCACGCCCCTTTCTGCAGTGCGCGACCGGCGCGCATGATGGAGCGATCGCCTTTTTGGATCAAGGCGGCGAATGTGGGGAAATCGACCATGATGTTAAACCATGCCTCTCTTCGGCGGAACCAGGATGCATGGGGGGCATGTGGTCATGTCCCCCTGCCCGACTAGACGAACGAGGTCTTGGAACCCGCAAGAGAATCCATGGCGTTTATTTGACAATCGGGAAACAAAGCCCGGCGACGCGACGTCGCGCCAGACGAAAAACGGCGCAAAATAAAAGGACGCCAGCCCCGCAAGGGAGGGCTGGCGTCCTTTTGCCCGGCGCCTGTCGGGGACGCCGGGAAACAGGGGCGGCGCGATCAGGCGATCGCGTCTTCCGCCGGGGTGTAGGGCAGGCCCAGATCGTCGGCGACGGCCTTGTAGGTGACCTTGCCGTCCCAGACATTGAGGCCCGCGAGCAGGTGCGGATCGCGGCGCAGCGCGTCCTTCCAGCCCAGTTCGGCGATGCGCAGCGCGTGCGGCAGGGTGACGTTATTGAGCGCATAGGTGCTGGTGCGGGCGACCGCACCGGGCATGTTGGCGACGCAATAATGGACGATGCCGTCGATGATGTAGGTCGGGTCGGCATGGGTCGTGGCATGGCTGGTTTCGAAGCAGCCGCCCTGGTCGATCGCGACGTCGACCAGCACCGCGCCCTTCTTCATGGTCTTGAGCATGTCGGCGCTGACCAGCTTGGGCGCGGCGGCGCCCGGAATCAGCACCGCACCGATCACCAGATCCGCCTCGGCCACGCATTCGGCCAGGTTTGCGCGGTTCGAGAAACGGGTCTTGGCGCGCGCCTCGAAATACATGCCGAGCTTTTCGAGCACTTCGGGATTGCGGTCGAGAATGGTGACGTCGGCGCCAAGGCCGGCCGCCATCTGCGCCGCGTTGAAGCCGACGACGCCGCCGCCGATCACGACGACCTTGGCCGGCAGCACGCCCGGCACGCCGCCCAGCAGCACGCCGCGGCCGCCATGCGCCTTTTCAAGGGCTGTGGCACCGGCCTGGATCGACATGCGGCCAGCGACCTGGCTCATGGGCTTCAGCAGCGGCAGGCCGCCGCTGGCGTCGGTCACGGTTTCATAGGCGATGCAGGTCGCACCTGAGGCGATCAGGTCGCGGGTCTGCTCCGGATCGGGCGCGAGGTGGAGATAGGTGTAGAGGATCTGGCCGGGGCGCAGCATCGCCCGCTCGACAGCCTGGGGCTCCTTCACCTTGACGATCATCTCGGCGCGCGCGAACACTTCGGCGGCCGTCGCGATGATGATGGCGCCGGCCCGCTCATAGAGCGCGTCATGCGCGCCAATGCCCTCACCCGCGCCGGTCTCGACCAGAACCTCATGGCCATGGGCCGTCAGTTCATGGACGCTCTCGGGGGTCAGGCCGACGCGATATTCGTGATTCTTGATTTCCTTGACGGTGCCGACGATCATGAGACGCTCTCCATTTTGCAGCGGGATGGCCCATCCTGAAAGGACAACGCAGCCCCGCCGGTTGTGGCCCCATCATATCGCCAAGCAGGTGGCGATTGTTCCCTGATTTGCGCTTGCGATCGCCCGCATGCAGGACGATATATCGCAAAATCTTATTTCATCGGGATGACATTGCATGGATCGGTTCGACATCGCGTTGCTGGAGGCGCTGCAGAGCGATTCCCGCCGGTCGATGAACGAGCTGGGCGAGCAGATCGGCCTTTCCTCCTCCGCCTGCCATCGCCGCATCCGCGCGCTGGAGGATGCCGGCATGATCGAGGGCTATGCCGCCCGGCTCGATCCGGCGGCGCTCGGCCTGACACTCCAGGCCTTTGTCGAAATTTCGCTGACCAGCCAGAGCCGCGAGGCGATGGAACGGTTCGAAACGGCGGTCGCGGGCTTCCCGGAAATATTGGAATGCCATCTGATGGCGGGCCAGGCCGACTATCTGCTGCGGGTCGCCGCCGCCGACCTCAAGGGCTTCGACGCGGTCCACCGCGATTGCCTCGCCCGCCTGCCCGGCGTGTCGGCGATCCGCACCAGCTTCGCCATCCGCCGCATCCGCGACTGGCGCGGCTATCGGCTGCGCGATCTTCCTATTTAGGGCGCCAATCGCACCGGCACCGGCGCATTGCACAGATCGACGCCACCCGCCGGCCGGTCGTAGAAATCATCCTTGCGGTTGGCGCGCAGCCGCAGATAGTCGGCGAAGCTGGCCGAGCCGGTATCCATCACCTGGACATGTGGCTGCTCCGCCTGCGGCAGATCGCTTGCGAGGCGCACCGAGACGATCGGCAGCTTGCGCTCGGCATCGGTGTAGAAGCCCAGATCACCGCTGCCGCGCGGCAGGCTGGTGAGGGCCGTCATCCCCTCGACGATGCGACCGACGACGGCGATGTTCCGATCGAGCTGGCGCGGCGCCTGGCCGATGACGGTATAGAGTTCCGCGCCCGTGCCGGCGTCGGGCGACATGTTGCGGCCGACGCCGATCATGCCATAGCAGTGCGGCAGCCAGGCCGCGTCCCCGTCGATCGCCACCGGCCAGCCATCGATGAAGCCGGTCGCGCGCGCATAGGGATCAGGATAGGGCAGCGGCGTCAGCTTCGCCTTCATGCCTCCAAGCGACTGGGCATAGTCGGCCGGACTGGTTGGCGCGAGGCCGGCGGGCAGCGGCTTCTTTTCGGTCGCGTCGCCCCATTGGACGACATAATTGTCCTGCACCCGGTTGATGCTCGTGCCGTCCCACCAATGGGCGGTGGCGAGCGCGCGGATATTGGCGACATGGCGCGGACCGAATTGCGGCGCCAGCTGGATCAGCACGCGCTTGCCCCCCTCGATCGTCATCACCAGCAGATCCTGCGCCGGGACGGCACGCCAGGCACTGGCCGGCGCCTGCGCCACGACCGCGCTGGGCGTGGCCGGCGGATCGGCCGCATCGGCAACGGCAAGGGGCAGGATGGCGATGAAGGGCGCGAGCAGCGCGGCACGGCGGGGAAGGGTCATGACCCGATCAAACAATTGCCGCGCAAGAAAGTAAAGCATCCCCTTGCCTAGTGCGTTGTCGCGCGATAGGGAGCCGCCTCCAGTGCGATGGAATATGAACCCGATTCACGCCGCTTACAGCGACGATGGGGTTTCTGCGGAGCGGTGGCCGAGTGGTCGAAGGCGCTCGCCTGGAAAGTGAGTATACGTCAAAAGCGTATCGAGGGTTCGAATCCCTCCCGCTCCGCCAGATACCCCTATTCAACCCATTTCAAATAGCATCAAAGGGGCTGATTTCAGCCACCCTTCCTGTTATGTTCTCTCTCATGTTCTCTCACCTGTCAGCGTCCAAACGCGGGGTATCAGGGGGCATGATCTGGGGTATCAAATTCAGGATCGGGGTATCGATGCTCACCGACGCACAGGCGCGAAAGGCGGCGCCGAAGGAAAAGCCATACAAGATGGCCGATTCTGGCGGCCTCTATCTCTACGTCGCGCCGACAGGCCTGCGGTCGTGGCGCATGAAGTTCCGCTTCCAGGGGCAGGAGAAGCTGCTGACCTTCGGGCCCTACCCTGACGTGTCCCTCTCGGAGGCGCGGCAGAAGCGCGACGACGCACGCCGGCAAATCCGCGAGCATGTCGACCCGTCCGGCGCCAGGGCAAAGGCGAAGGCTGTGAAAGAAGCCGAGCGGCTGGAGCGGGCGGGCAAGCTATCCTTCGAGGAGGTCGCCCGCGCTTGGCATGAACTGCAGGCTCCGCGCTGGGCACCGGTGCATGCCGATGACGTGATCAACAGCCTGGCCCGCGACGTCTTTCCCCACCTTGGCGAACTCGCCCTAGATGAGATCGATGCGCCGACGGTACTAGGGACGCTGCGGAAGGTGGAGGGCCGCGGATCAATCGAGACCGCGCGACGCCTGCGGCAGCGCATATCATCAGTCTTCTGCTACGCCATATCGGAGGGCATCGCCAAGGACGATCCTGCCGCGATCGTGACGAAGGCGCTCAAGCCCCTGCCCAAGAAAGGCAAGCAGCCGGCGCTGACCGAACTCGTGGACCTTCGCGGCGTTCTGGTCGCGGCAGAGGCGTCGGGCGCATCGCCGGTCACGAAACTGGCCTCGCGGCTGCTTGCGCTGACCGCCGTGCGTCCGGCCGTCGTGCGGGGCGTGTCGTGGGATGAGTTCGAGGGGATCGACTGGACCGGCGATGCGGTCGGGCCGGGCTTGCCGATCTGGCGCGTGCCAGCCGCCCGGATGAAGCTGATCCTTGATCGAAAGGATGAGGAAAGCTTCGAGCACATCGTGCCCCTTCCCTGGCAGGCCGTCGACATCCTGCGAGAGGTGCGCCGGCTGACCGGTCGCGGAAGATTGGTATTTCCGGGCCAGCGGCATGCGCATCGCCCATTGAGTGAGAACGCGATCGGCTATCTCTATAACCGGGTCGGGTATCACGGGCGGCATGTGCCGCACGGCTGGCGCGCGGCGTTCTCCACAGTCATGAATGAGCGCGCCGACCGAGTTTGGCGAGCATCCGGGCACCGGGGTGCATCACCTGACCGGGCCATCATCGACCTGATGCTGGCGCACGTCCCCACTAACAAGGTGGAGGCGGCCTATAACCGGGCCGCCTACATGCCGCGACGGCGCGAGCTGGCGCAGGAATGGGCCGACATGCTTATGGAGGGAATGCTACCGGCCGGCAGCCTGCTGGATGGCCCGCGCCGATGATGATATTGTCGTGCCGAAAACTTACGGAGAATCGCCCATGGACACCAACGAGCAGGGCGAGGCTTTCGGAGCTTGGCTACTAAAGCAGGCCGGCCGCGATGACTGGATCGGCACACTGGCGAAGAAGGCCAAGAACGATCCGAAGTTTCAGAAATCTCTCACGCCGGACGATCTAAGGAAGCGCCTTCATGACGCGGGCGCCGAGGGCGACAGCTTTGAAGCGCTTGATGACGCTGAAGCCGAGTGGTTGAATGCATGAACGGGATCGCAAATGCGGTGTGCGTCGATGATACCCCACAGGCCGTGAAACAGCGGTGCCGAGAGGAAGGAATCCATTACACGCTGCTTTCCGAAGGCATGCGATTTGGCACAATAGTGGTTTGTCGGACGGCAGAAGATGCTGCCCGCGTTTTGCAGGTTTATGGCGATCTCGCCCATAAGCGAGTGAAGGGCGACCACTGCTAGACGACTGGGATATCTGTGCCGCCACGAGGCAGGCCATCAAATAGCATCGCGCGAAGGCTCTGGGTTTGTCACGCGGCGCATTGGCAAACTAGCGTCAGAGGGGATTTGCCTGGGTGCGGATGGGGCCACATTCCAACCCCTTCCGCACCTCGACTCCTCGTCAGTGTATCGTCGCCCCCATTTGTTCCAGCCAGATTGAGGATGACTCATCGACTAACGTGTCGAGCAGTGTAAGGCCATCATGCCCGGGAAGATCGTTATCCAGGGATTTCGTGGTGAAGGCATTTGCATACTTTTGCAGCGCCTGATTTCCGAAGCGGCGCCCCTGCTCCTCAATGGCGTTGATCGGCACGTTTCCTTCGATCACCGCCAGCATCAACTCTGCCGCGGCGTCAGCAGCAATGTCAAAAGGCAAGCCGTAACCGACGGCCTTGACAACCCGCTTCTGCAACGAATGGATCTGATCGTGCCTCTGCCTCTCAGTCATCGCCCGTGTGCCGGGGCGAGGTTTCACACTATGGCGCTGACGCCAATCCTTAATCACCGTTGTTGAAACGTTTTGGCTTTTTGCGATCGCTCTCTTACCCCATCCAAGTTCGGTCAGAAGATGGCGCATAGGAGCCAACTGCCTTCCGTTCGAAATTTTAGGCACGTTACTTTTCAATGAGTGACTCTTGCGCCACTGCGCAATTGCGCTCCGAGTAACGTTTTGAATGGCGCTGATTTTGGCATCCGAGAGACCGTTTTTATACAGCTTCCAACGCTCTTCGATCATCGTTTCCATGTTTCAACTCCCGGCCGGCTGAATGCCGGCCCAGCCATCGATGCCGAACCCAACTGACCTGTTCACGAGGTTTGGGACTTTGCGGCTCGTGATGAGGACAAAGCGCGCGCTTCATCTTGAAAAGGTGTTTTTGCGACGACAGGCGGATGCGGCTTGACCGAATCGACCGCTGACGTTGAACATCGATTAAGTGGGCGCGCGAATTTAGCTGTGGATAAGTGGGGGCTAAGCGGTTGACGGCAGAAGAGATTGAGGCGTTCTTTTCCGATCGGGAGAAGCGCTTGCCTGCCGCGCCTGCTTGGCGCGATCATTCGTCTCGCGTGGGTGAGCAGAAGGCTCGCCTCCCAATAGAAGCCAATGGTGCAATCTCTCAAATTGAGTTGGAAATGACCTTGAAGTCATCCGACCGAGAATATTTGGTTGCCGTTCTCATAGCGCCGCCTTGCATCGCAAGAATGTGCATAGGATTGGACGTAGAACACAACAATCGCATCACTGGTGAAGCCATAGAGGGTGCTCATTTTCATGATTGGTCGATGAACAGGCATCTGCCAGCTAGGGTCGCAGCGAGTATGCCGTACTGCGTTCCGCTGCCCGCCGAAATCGAGGGTAGGGACGCGGCATTTACTTGGTTTTTAGATCGGGTTGGCATAGAATCGCCGGGCTGGCTTCCGGTGCGTTGGCCGGACCAAGGAGGACTTTTCTAATGGATTGGCAGGAGATCAGGGAAGCGCTTTGCAAAGCGCGCGCCTTTAAGCCAGTCCATGACGGGTTTAGCGTCAAAGCAGACACCATGATGCCTTCCGGGGCTGTTATACGGGTCCACATCCAGTTGCGCGATGGCAAGCTGTCGATCCACGACAACGGGGCTGCCTTTGATGAATTGGCGCGGCACGGTGGGGAACTGAAATCTAACGGCGGCGTAAAGCGAATGCTGGCTGAAACTGATTTCCAGTTGATGCCGACTGGGGAGATTTTCAGGCATGATATCGACCCATCCCAGGTCGGCGTCGGCGTTGCGCTGGTAGCGGACGCTTCCTTGCGCGCAGCTGCGTTCATGCTCTCACATGCGAAGGTGAAGACTGGCCTGCCGCTAGACGTGAGACTGAAAAACTCGATGCTGACACGCTATCCAACTGGCCGCACCGATTTCAAGGTTGACGGAAAGGCGCGATTGCAAAAGTTTGATTTCGGCCTCCAGACGGAGAACGAAGTCATAGTGTTGGACGCTGTAAGTCCCGACCTGTCGTCTGTGAATGCGGCGATCGTGAAGAGCCTGGACGCGAAGCAGGCGCCTGAAATCCGCGCGCGCCCTATCTTGGTCTACGACGACGACCAAGACCACTGGCCCGCTGACGCAATGAACCTACTTGCTATGGCTGGCGAACGGGTTTCGTTTCGGTCCCTCGATGTAGGTCAATTTCGCTTAGCCGCTTAAGAAATCCCGTGTCCAAACCCCACCCCGCCCGACCACCTCGCGGCGGGGTTTTCATCTCCAATCAATGCCCCTCAAGCATCACGTCGATCATCGCCTGCCAGATCCGATGGACTGAATCACTGGGGTCGGTTCCGCCCTCGAACACTCCCGCCTCGATCATCGCCGGATTCGGGTTCCGGATAGAAGTCAGAACAGCGCGAACCATTGCCGTTGCGCTTAAATGGAAGTCCCCCTCCGGGTCATAAAACGCCTGATGACTGGTGGTCTGCCGTTGCACCTCAGCGACGAGAGCATGGCTGGCTTGTTCGATTTGGGGATGTGTCATTCCGTACTATAGCACGGTCAACCATGCAGGTCGGATTTATCTCTGATTGGACCAGCCTGCGCGACCGCTATGTGCGGCCGGTCGCGCAAGTTTACTCGGGCGATAAGCACCTGGTCTGCGAGCAGCTGCTGCGCGGGTATGCTGTGTATGAGGCCAAATGGGACAACGGCCAGCGGTTGGCGCGTGTGTGCAAGGCGGCCCGATAGGGTTTCCCTTGCCGCCGGGGATCTGGTATAAGCACTTCGCAGGGTGGAGCAGTCCGGTAGCTCGTCAGGCTCATAACCTGAAGGTCGCTGGTTCAAATCCAGCCCCTGCAACCAGATTAGGCCGCCGCCATCGCAAGCGTGGCCGTCATCTAAACCAGCCCTTCATCCACCTTAATCCCTGCCGACCGCAGTTGATGGACGACCCCGTTCAAGCTGGCGGTCGTGCTCGCACTTCGGCCAAGCTCATTCTCGCTTTCGCTGGAGTCGCAGAAGGTGTGCAGCGGCCATTGCTCCCGCATATATGGACGCAGGCAGCGCAAAGCTAAGCGAACGGCATCCGTCTTGATTGCCTGCTGCGAGCCGTCATCGCGAGCACTGGCAAGGATCTGAAGCGACAATTTGATGATGGCGGTGTCGTTCTTGTTTAGCGTCGGCATGCGCGGAACATAATGCGAACAGCGTTGATTCGCATAGACGCCGAATCGTCCGCGCTGGTTGCTATGCCTCGCCGGGGTCGCTATCCCCGCCAGACCCCTGGCGCGGTCCATCGTCATAGCGGCGCGTGTCAGGGGCACGCTTTCCCCGATCCCTGACCACATCTGCGACGATCTGCGGCCCGTACTCGACAGCCGCGGGCCTGATGATCTTCTTCCATCCGAAGCGCGCGATGGAGATCAGGATCTTGCCGACGTTCATACGCCCAGAACCTTCTTCAACTTCGCGAGATAGGCGCGCTCCTCAGCCAGTCCGCCGGTACCGCCCTGGACCAGACGGCACACGGCGACGACATCGTCGCGATCGGCGGTAGCGTTGATCTTGCGAGCATCCCAATAGGCGCAGGCGACCAGCAGGCCGGTGTGAGGCTCGGACACCAGATCCGGCTTCGCGACGACATCGATGCCGGTCAGGTCCTTCGCCTGGCGGTAATTGTCCTCGAACGTCAACTGGGTCGGGCCCCGCCCGCGATGGAGCCAGCCGTCATTGACATTGTCATTGCCATAGCGGCCGCCATAGACCTTGTTCGCCAGCGCCTGCGGCTTTCCGGCATAGGGCTGCGCGTCGGCGATCGTCGGGAAGCGGCTGGGCCAGACCTGGACGATCCGCTTGGCGGAATAGTTCAGATCTTCTTCCATGACGCGGAAGCCGCGCGTCTCGACCGCCCAGCGAGCCAGCGCGTGCGCCAGGCGCAGCGGGGTGACGATAGCATAGCGCGGGAACATCTCAGCCGCCGCCTTGCCCAGATCGCGCGTAAGCGCACTGGCAGCGCCGCCGGTGTAGGAGAAGAGGCCGCCATAGCTCAGCGGCCCGAAGTCGCCATCGATCCGGCCAGAATAATGGCCAGCCGCTTGCAACCGGAGTTGCACCGGTTTCGTGTCCATGAATGCTCCTATTGATTTCAGGATTGATGATCAGCGGGCAGTGCCGGACGGGCCGCCACGGCCTTTGCGCTTTCGACCTTCTGGACTGCCTGCCGCAGTTCGCCGCTGCTCTCGATCACTTCCTTGGCGACGTCGCGCAGCGTGACGGCCTCGACCTGACGCATGAAGCGCTCGGTGTAGAGCTTGATCACCCGGTCGGCGCAAACGGTGACGAAGGCTGTCACCATCGCCGCCGCTTCGCCTTCTGCTCCGGCCTGTCGGCACAGCGAGTAGGAAATGAGCGCCACCAGGGGCAGGATCAGCAGATCGGCGACCACCAGCCGCGCCTGCACTTTAATGCCGCGTTTGATCAGCATCGCATATTTGGCGGCAAAGCCGAACGTCAGGCCTATCCAGATCCAGCTATATTTGGCCACCACGGCCTCAAACACAGGACTCACCGGCACTATACCCCTTTGAAAATTGGAAAGCCCGGCGCAGCATGAAACCCGCCACCTGCGTGGCGTGTTGGCATAGGACGCAAGGAGGATGCTTTGACCCGCGAACGAACACAGGAACTGAGCGACGAGGAATGGAACGCCCTGCTGGAGCGCGATCGCGCCGAGCAGGAGGCCGATCCCAACAATGCGATGAACAGCCCGCTGGGCCTGGACGAAGAAGCGCGCAATAACCTGACATTCGTCATGGTCACCGCGGCCTTCCTCGTCATCAGCCTGCTGGTGGGTGGATGGTATTATCTGTGATGCGAGGCGCGTCGCGCTCAGACGTTGGGCAGGTTGGCCACGACGATGCCCGAACGACGCCCCAGCATCGCCAGCAGCTTGCCGCGATCGGCATCGGACAGGACCGCATTGAAGATCAGCAGATCGCCGATGTCGCCGGTCATCGGCTGGCTGCCGTCACCAAACGCGCCGATGCCAATGCCTGCGGGCGTTGAGTGCCCTGCGCCGAAAAGCACGGTGCCCCCGCTGGTGAAATTGTTGAGGCCAAGGCGCGCGGTCAAGGTGGAGCTATTGAAGTCAGCCCATGCCACGCTTGCCGCCGCCGGTATTACGCCCTGGGCGACGGCCGCGACGGTGCTTCCGGTGTTGAAATTCAACTGAAGATACCCGGATCCCTGAGCCCCGAAGGACATGCGCGGCGAGCTGTTGGCCGGGGCGGCCAGGAGTTGCTGGGAACCCACCGGGTTATCCATCACGAAGGAAGTCGCGACCGTGAAGCTGGCAGGCATGGTCAGCGAGCCGAGCAGTCGCGCAGCCGCACCATTGATCCGGATGGTCGGCCGCGAGCCGAAGGCCATGGACGGCTTGGCGCCGGTTTCAACGGTGCCGGGGGTCCGGTAGCTCAGCGTGTCCTTGGCCAGATCATCCCAGATATTATCCATCTCCCGGATGGCCAGACCGCTGCCGCTGATCCACGCGACAAGGTTCGGGTGATCGACAAAATAGGCTTCATCCGGGTCCGATGGCGTGAACCGCACAAGGCCGTTGGGAAAGGCAGGCGAGCGAAGAGGGCGAGGCATGGGAGATCCTTTCAGCCGAGAACGATGGAGGTGAGCGCCCGGCCGATCATGCCGAGCTCGAATACGCTGTCATGATTGAAGAGGTTGGAGCCGCACATGTCGCGAGGGTCGAGCGGTCCCAGGCGATCGACGCCGAACACCGAAGCTGTATCGATGAAGGGGGCGGCGAGATAATCCGCAGCGGCGGCTATTTGCCGATTTTCTACGACCCATCGATCCAGAATGTCCGCTGAATAGGTCGCATTGGGCCGGGCGGGCGCGATAAACACAGGGTCGATATTTGCTGCCCGGCAGGCTTCCCCGATCGCGATCAGGTTGGCGATCGTGTCGGCCCCGGCAGACCCCAATTCATTCATTCCGAATTCGATCACGGCCAGATGCGCACCGCTGCCGGTCAACCCGGCCAGGCGCGCCGGCACCGTCCCGCCATTGTCGGTGTTGCCGCTGGTGGTCCCGCCGATCCCGAAATTGAGATATTCGACGATATTGGGATAGCGCTGCTCGATCGCCGCCTTCAGCGTCCAGTTCCAGCCTACGCGTGTATGGACCTGTCCAGCGCCGTCACCATGATCGAACAGCGGCAGGGTAGCGATGAACGCGGCATCCTGCGCCGCCATGAAGCCGCTGTCGGCCATGCGATCGCGCTGCTGCCCGTTCGCCGCATAAAGCGATGCCGCCACGCCGCCCAGATTCGTCCGGCTCGTCCCGTAGCCGGCAATCCGAACCGTGCCGCCATCCCGCAATGCGCGATGGAAGTTGCCGAGCACCTTCGCGCGGCCCCGCTGGATGATCGCCGGCGCCTGAACCTGCGACCGTTCCTGATCCTGCCAGCGCCAGATTGTCATGCCGGCGGCGGTGACGCGCACAATCAGCAGCGGATATTTCCCGGCCGATCGCGCCGGCAGATATTCGGCGACATCGCGGTTGCGCGCGGTCCCCTTCTTGACGCTCAGCGCGCCGTTGATGTCCGTCTCGATCAGGTCGTAGCGCACTTCCGAATAATCATAGTCGACTTCGACAGCCAGCGCCGATCCCGCCGCAGCCCGCTGGATCGCACCCTGCTCGGCGTTGAGCAGATAATCGGTGCCCAATACCAGAACGGCATCGGTCGCCGCGTCGCGCACCACGACGGTGGATGCGCGCGCATGGGCGAGGCGCCCCGTTCCGGCAAGCGCGAAGCTAGCCGCCGCCGCGTTCGCCACATAATTGATCGTTACAGCTTCGCCGACAATCGAAGCAGAGGCGATCGGATCAATCGAGACACTGCCGATCGGATAGATTGCCCGGCCGGCGGAGCGCAGCGCAGTGCGCCCGGCCTGCAGCGCGACGACATTGCCGGTGACCGACCAGATCACGTCTTCGATCTCCAGCGCGGTCGCCGGCATGCCTTCACGGCGCACCGAGCGCATGGAGCCGGTCATGTCGATGGACAGGCTCTGCACCGCGCCCGTGCGCTTTCGCATGAGATCCCTTGCCGCGATAGCGCGCAGGTCCGCGCGGCCCTCAAGGCGGCTTTCGGCATTACCAACCATTCGGATAACGAATGCCCGCACAGAGGCGACGATGGCGCCGACATAATCGAACCCGCGATTATCGGCACCCAGGCGCTTTTCACCCTCCGTCGCAAGCTCGGTTTCGGCCTCGTCGATCCTGCCGCCGAGAGCATTATCGCGGGCGACAGACTGCCCATCAACCCCGTTCAGGTTGCTTTGCAGGGTGTTGAGACCGGTGTTCACGTCGCCCGCATTGGCTTTGGTCGCGATCGCGGTTTCGGCGGCGTCGATCCTGCCGCCGAGAGCATTATCGCGGGCGACAGACTGCCCATCAACCCCGTTAAGGTTGCTTTGCAGGGTGTTGAGACCGGTGTTCACGTCGCCCGCATTGGCCTTGGTCGCAAGCTCGGTTTCGGCGGCATCGATACGCTCGCCATGTTCTTCTACCGTCGGTCCGAGCGCGACGGCGACCGCCACATCCGCAGCCTGTTCGGCGGTCAGCCCGGGACCGCGCAGGCCGCGAACCTGACCGCTGAAATATTGAAAGCTCATGGCAGCGTGACCCCCGGTTCGAGAAGGAAGCGACCGAGCGCGAGCTTGTCCTGCAGCGCGTCGGCATAGGTGATGACGATGTCGTAAGAATAGGCGTCGGCTTCGCCCGGCTCGGGCTCGTTCAAGCCTGTCGGGAAAGCCTCAAGCGCTGCCTGTGCGATCTGAGGCAGAAGGCGCATCGTCACGGCCAGACGCTGGCGATCGGACAGTTCGGTATCGGCTCCAACCATGTCAGCCGGGATTTCCTCGGAGAGCGTATCGGCGGCGTGGAACAGGGCAGCATATCTGCCGTCCGCCCTGATGCGATCCTTCGCCAGATTGGCTGCCAGCCTGAACAGATAGGCCCGCTTGTTCAGGATTGGCGGATCATCCTCGATACGCTGCACCCTGAACCAGAGGCTTTGCGTGACGTCTTCCGCTGCCGGCCGATCGCGCAATATGCTTTCGACAAGTCGCAGGAGCGACGTGCGCTCTTGCAGGAGCAGGCGCGTAAGGGCGGCGGCGTTGTTGAGCATCGCTATCTGCCGACGCATTACGTGCATTGATAATCGTTCGCAACAACTCATGTGCCGCTTGTTCATGACTACTATCGGGGCGGCGCGTTCAATCATATGCCCCGTTGTTCCTTGCTTTTTGGCTGATGGGCAGGGGCAGTGGTTGGTAACGACTCAACGTCCGCGGCGGGATGGATTGCAGCGATCAGGCTCTTCCTCTATGCGCCTTTTTGAGAATCGATCGCAAATGCTCTTCGCCGGACGGGCCTTGCGCATGTTCGCAGGAGCCGCGGGCGTTGAAACAAGCGACTATAGCAGCGCGATTATATGCGGCGCAGCGCCCGGCGCTGGTTGACTATGCCGCCAGCATCCTGGGTGATCGGGCCAGGGCCGAAGATATCGTACAGGATGCCTGGATATCGTTCGCATCGATCGAAGATCAGAATGGGATCCAGAATCCCGATCTCTTCCTGCGGCGGATGATCCGCAACCTGGCGATCGACGCCCTGCGCCGGACAAGGCGCTATGATCGGATCGCAGGCGGCGATATGGAAGAGGCCGAACGCACGGTGCAGGACAATGCGCCAGGAACGGAGCAGGCCCTGATCGCCCGTCAGGAACTGGCTCGGGTGCAGAGGGCTTTGGCGCGCCTCCCCGAACGCCAGCGGCTGGCCATAGAGATGCACCGCATCGGCCGTTACAAGCTGCGGGAGATTGCGGAGCGGCTGGGCGTGTCCATTCCCTTTGTTCATGGCCTGATCGTGAAGGGACTGGCGGCTTGTGACGACTATCGCGATGAGTGAACGGCCCATGCACCTTTTCCTCCGTCCGCTTAAATTCCGCGCAGGCCGATCGTCTGTGGTCCTGTGGAGGAGCGCCATGCCCGGTCGTTCGATTTTTCGGGCGTGCCGGATTGGCGATGGAGGTGGTCTGTGACGGAAGAAAGCTTGCGCCTTGCGGCCGCCGACTGGCTCGTCCGCCTGCAGGAGCGCCCCGACGACGCAGCATTGAAGGATGCCTTCGACGACTGGCTGGATGCCGATGCCGGGCATGTCATCGCCTGGGCCAGGATGGCGGAAACGGCCGATGCCATCGCCGATGGCGAACCGGCGTTTCGGGACAGGTGGGATGCTGCTCCCGGCGTCATTCCGCCATCGCGTCCGGCGCCCGAGGCCCGTCATGCGGGTTGGCGGTTCCATGGCCGGCGCAGATTGACCATCGCGGCTGTGGCGGCAGTCTGCGTGGGCGTCTTGGCTGGGCCATCGTTGCTGCTGCACCTGCGCGCCGATCATCGCACCGGCGCGGGCGAAACCCTGATGGTAGCGATGGACGACGGCAGCCACATCCGCCTGGGTCCGGACAGCGCCATCGCGACATCCTTCGACAAGGGGCATCGCGACATCCGCCTCCTGTCCGGGCAGGCATGGTTTGAGGTCCGACCGGACAAGGCCCGGCCTTTCCGGGTCATGGCGGGCCATGTCACCACTAGCGTGCTGGGCACCGGCTTCGACGTGCGGATGATCGGCACGGCGACGTCGGTGGCGGTGCGTCACGGTCGCGTGCGGGTGGAGGCCCTGGGCACGCCGGCGCGGGAACTGACGGCCGGCCAATGGGCCATGGCCGCCGCCGACACTGCGCTGAAAACCGGGACCGAACAGCCCGACCTTATCGGTGCCTGGCAGAGCGGCGATATTCTGGCGCGCAGACTGACCATAGCCGCCGCGATCGACGAACTGCGCCCATGGTTTGGCGGCCATATCATCGTCACCGACCCCAGTCTTGCAGCCCGCCCGATCAGCGGCATCTATCATGCCAATGATCCGGCGAAGGCGTTGGAAACCATGGTCCATCCCTATGGCGGGCGCGTCACCCGGATCACGCCATGGCTGCTGATCGTTTCCGGCCGCTGACCGCGCGGGAAAGATTTTCGACGGAAAATTACGGTCGCTGGTTAAAAGCTCCATCGCTCAGGCGTCCAGCGAGGGAGAGGAGTTCTTGCGAGGCAATAGCATGTCAGCAACCTCCTCGTGCAGTTGGAGGCAGAATTGACGGACGTTAGCATATTGGGGCAAAATTTCGGGCGCGCGCTGGCCATCGGCCTGCTCGCATCAACGGCGACGGGAACGGCCCTGCTGTCGCCCGCCATGGCGCAAACATCACCCAACAGCGCGCAGCGCCGCATCAATGTGCCCGCGCAGCCATTGACCGATGCCGTCATCCTGTTCGGCCGCCAGTCCGGGGTCGAGGTGACGGCCGGATCCGACCTGTTGAACGGCAAGATCAGCAGCGCAGTTGCCGGCAATTTCGCCCCGGCCGAGGCGCTGAGCCGCCTGCTGAGCGGCACCGGCCTGACCTTTCGCTTCATCGGCCCCAAGTCGGTCGAACTGCACCCCGCTCCGCAGGCTGCCAATGGCACCGTGCAGCTTGGTCCGGTGCGGGTCGAAGGCGCGGATAGCGGCAGCGGTTCGGGCAGCTTCGCCGGCATCACCAGCGATCCGGTCGCGACTGAAGCCAGCGGTTCCTACACCATTCCCGCGATGAGCACGGCCACGAAGCTGTTGCTATCCCCACGTGAAACGCCCCAGTCGCTGACGGTCGTCACCCGCCAGCGGATAGAGGATCAGGGCCTTGCCACGTTGAGCGACGTGGTGCGCGCCACGCCCGGCCTCTATCTCACCAAATGGGGCGGCGAGCGCTATCGCTTCAATGCCCGCATGTTCCAGCTCGAAAACCTGATGATCGATGGCATGCCGGTGCAATATGAGGAGGCGGCGCTCTCCACCGGCATTCTCGACATGTATGACCGGGTGGAGGTCGTGCGCGGCGCGGCGGGACTGATGGAGGGGGCTGGCACACCCGCCGGATCGATCAACCTGGTCCGAAAGCGGCCCACGCGGGAGACGCAGGCGATCTTCACGCTCAGTGCAGGAAGCTGGAACAATTTTCTGGGAACGATGGATGTGGGCGGCGCCGTCAACAGCGCAGGCACGCTGCGCACCCGTGCCGTGGTAACGTATCAGGACAAGGACAGCTTCATCGACGATTACCATAATCAGCGCATGTCGCTTTATGGCATAGTCGAGGCGGATCTGGGTTCTTCTACCCTGCTGACCGTGGGCGCCAGCTACAGCAATGAGGATAATCCCGGCGTCGACTGGAATGGCCTTGGCACGGCCGCAGACGGCAGCTTTCTGGACATAGCCCGCTCCACCCGCATGAGCCCCAGTTGGTCCTATTGGGACAAGAAGAGCGCGACCTATTTCGCCAATCTGGACCATGAATTCGGCAATGGTTGGAAGGCGCGGCTGGCCGCCACCGCAATCCAGAGCGAGATGTCGATGATCGGCACCTTCCTGTCCTATGCCACCTCCACGGCCGGTGAAACGCGCTTCAATCTGGGCGGCGCGGCGCTCGCCTATCATTATGATCGCGACCAGTTGAGCCTCGATGGTTATGCCTCCGGTCCGTTGACCCTGTTCGGCCAGACCCACGAACTGGTCGTCGGCGGCAGCTATCGCAAGGCGACATGGGACGATATCGGCGCACCCACCGATTTTACCGCCGTCAGCTTCGACCCGCTGGACTGGGACCCGCGTTCCGTGCCCACGCCCACCATCACCGGCGACTGGACCATGTATCTGCGTGATCAGAAGCGCGAGCAGATCGGCGTCTACTCCACCGCCCGGTTGAGCGTGGCCGAACCCTTGACGCTGATCCTGGGCGGGCGTTTCGACTGGTTCAAGCAGGAACTGGCCAATGGTTGGGCCGGCGCCATCTACAGCACCGCCGATTACAAGGTGAAGGGCCAGTTCACCCCCTATGTCGGCGTGGTCTATGATTTCCACCGCAACCACTCGCTCTATGCCAGCTGGACGCGGATCTTCAATCCGCAGAACAACCTGACCCGGACTGGCGCGATCATCGCTCCGCAGGAGGGCGCGAATTACGAAGTGGGCGTCAAGGGCAGCTATTGGGACGGCCACCTCAACACCAGCCTGGCGCTGTTCCAGATCGAACTGACCAACCTGCCTATGGCACTGCTCGCCTCGGAATGCGCTGCCGGTCTCACCGCCTGCTACGCCCCCTCCGGCAAGGTCCGCAGCCGCGGCGTGGAGTTTGAAGTGTCGGGCGAACTCGCCAAGGGCTGGCAGCTTTCGGGCGGCTATACCTACAACACTGCAAAACATCTGAGCAGTTCGAGCTATAATCCGACCGGTATCTATACCGATGGTACGCGCTATGGCACGAACCTGCCGCGTGGGCTGTTCAAGCTTTCGACGACCTATAATCTGCCTGGTGCCTTCGACCGCTGGACGCTGGGCGGCACGTTGCAGGCACAGAGCAAGATCTACAGCGCGCCCTATGGGGGCCTCGTCCAACAGGACGGTTACGCGCTGCTCGACCTGTCGATCAAATATGCCGTATCCAGCCGGGCGACGGTGACGGTCAATGTGAACAATGTTTTCGACAAATATTATTACGAGAATGTCGGGGCACCTACCGGCTCCAACTTCATCGGGGCACCACGCAACGTCCTGGCGACGCTGCGCTACAAGATCTGATCGTCGCAGCATGTGGCGCGCTGCTGGCGGCGCGCCACATGCTGCCGGATCATCTGCTTACAATGGCGGCCATCTTTGAAGGAAGGAATATAATGGGGGGAGGCCGGCTACGGTGCGCAGCGATGACGTTATGATGACGATGCCTTCTGCCACTTGCCGAAATCCTAGACCGTCCAGAACATGGGATTGCGCAGCCAGTCGTCGATGGCAGATTCGCGCCCATTGTAGACTTTAATCCTCATGCCCTTCCTGCGACGTCCAGACCTCATGCGCGTCGATCTGGATGCGCAGGATGGCGCGCAGCAGGGTGGCGCGGGCGTCAATTTCCTGGCGGCGCGTCTCGTTCGCCTGGCGGCGGGCGAGCAGCGTATCGGCGAGGTCGATCTGGCCCAGCTCATAGCCTCTCTTCGTCCGGGTCGCGGCGGCGGCGGCGCTGGCGGCAGCGCTTTCCATACTGCGCCAGACCGCTTCGCGGGCGCGGACATTGCTGAGATCGGCGGCGGCGGTCGCCTCTATCTCGCGCCGCACGCGGGCGAGTTCCAGTTCGGCAGCACTGGCGTCTGCGGTTGCCTGGTCATGCGCGGCGCGGCGATAGCCACCGCCCAGCGGAATCGAGCCGACCAGACCGACGCCCTTTTCCAGCCCGCCCCGTTCGCTGAAGACGCGCACGCCGAATGACGGATCGGCGATGCGATCGGCCGATGCGCGGCGGGCGACCATGGCCAGCCGCTGCGCCTCTCGCTCCGACGCGCGAATTTCATGGCTGCGCTCGATCACCAGATTGCGCAGATCCTCCAGCGCCGTGGCGGGCATGGCCGGATCGGCAAGCAAGGGCGCCTCTTCAGGCAGAGTAAGGCCGGGAAAGCCGGCGGCGAGCTTCACCCGCGCCTCATCCCGCGCCGCGCGGGAGGTCGCGGCCTGCGCTTGCGCCTGAGCCAGTGCGGCTTCAGCCTGGTCCACGTCCAGTAGCGACGCGTCACGCAACTGGGCACGGCGGCGCACGGCCGCCATGTCCTGCGTCAGGCTGGCAGCGGAATCGAGGTCGGTGCGATGCTGGGCACTGGCGACCAGCCAGTCATGCCAGAGATCGGAAAAGGCGAGCGCGGTCTGGTGCCGCACATCCTCCATCAGATTATGCGCCACCTCGACGCCCAGTTCGCCAGCCTTGCGGTCCAGCGACGCCTTGCCGGGCAGGCGGAACGGGCGGGTGAGGTTGACGTCATATTCGCCATAATCGCCCTCCCCCTCGGCCGAGCGGCGGGAGACCGTGCCCTGGAAGGTAAACTCATGGCTGCCCCGGCGGAGCATGGCGGCGCCGGCCTCGGCCGAGCGCACGCGCGCCTGTGCTGCGGTCACGGCGGGATGGCTATCGAGCGCTTCGACCACCAGGGGTTCGGGCGGCAGGTCGGTGCGCTGGGCGAAAGCCGGCGTGGTAATGAGGGCCGTGGCCGACAGGAGAAGCACGCGGATCATGCGATGCGCCCCCGTGCCGCGACCAGGCAGGCGTGCCAGCGGACCGGATGGCCCCGCCGCGCATCGGTGACGGCGGCGACCAGCGGGGCGACATCGTCCGCCGGCACGATCAGGTCGATCGCCGCCCGGCGCAGCGTGCCGCGCACCTGCTCGCCCGCGCCGGCATCGCCAAAATCGCGGCCCAGCACCTGCTCGTCGCGCAGATGGAGCGGTGCCGGGGTGCGGCCGCGCAGGGCATCGGCCACGCCGTCGCGGTCGATCGCGGCGCAATAGAAGGTCAGCAACATGTCGGTCATGATCGGGCTTCCGTGGCGCCTTCACCGAAGCGCTCGAACAAAATGGGCAGAAGGATGAGGGTGAGCAGGGTCGAACTGACCAGCCCGCCGATCACCACGATGGCGAGCGGCTTCTGGATTTCCGACCCCGGCCCGGCCGCGAACATCAGCGGGACCAGGCCGAAGGCGGTGATGCTGGCGGTCATCAGCACCGGGCGCAGCCGACGTTCCGCGCCCAGTCGCACGGCCTGGGCCATGCTCTGCCCCTCCTCGCGCAACTGGCGGAAATAGGCGACGAGGACGAGGCCGTTCAGCACCGCGATGCCGAGCAGGGCGATGAAACCGACCGAGGCAGGCACGGAGAGATATTGGCCCGATACCCAGAGCGAGATGATGCCGCCGACCATGGCGAAGGGGATGTTGGCGAGGATCAGCAGCGACGCGCGCATCGAGCGCAGGGTCATGAGCAGCACCAGCAGGATCAGCAGCAGCGCGGCCGGGATGACCAACATCAGCCGGGCGGAGGCGCGCTGCTGATTTTCGAACTGGCCGCCCCAGACCATGCGATAGCCGGCGGGCATCTTGATCTCGCGATCGACGGTGGCGCGCGCCTCATCGACATAGCCGACCAGATCGCGGCCCGAGACGAAGGCCTGGACCAGCGCGTAGCGCGAGCCATTTTCATGGTCGAGCTTGACCGGCCCCTCGGTGCGCTCGACCCGCGCCATGTCGCTGACTCGCGCGACGGTGCCGTCCGGCGTGCGCAGCGGCAGGTCGGCGAAGCGGGTCGCGTCACTGCGGATCGTCTCGTCGCCCTTGACCAGGATCGGTACGCGCTTCTGCCCGTCGGCGACGACGCCGGCATGCACGCCCTCGATCTGGGCACGCAGCGTGTCCTGCATCTGGTCGATCGGCATGCCGAAACGGCCGGCGGCGGCGCGATCGATATCGAGCTGGAGATAGTCGACATGATCGTTGGCGACGGTCATCACCTCCGAAGCGCCGCGCGTCTTCGACAATATCTTCTGCACCTGTCCGGCAAGGTTCGACAGGGTGGCGAGGTCCGGGCCGAAAATCTTGACGGCAAGGTCGCCGCGCGATCCGGTCAGCATTTCCGACACGCGCATCTCGATCGGCTGGGTGAAGGTCGGTTCGATGCCGGGCAGCTTGTCGAGCGACTTGCGGATTTCATCGACGACGAATGCCTTGTCGCCGCGCCATTCTTTCTGCGGCTTCAGCACCACGAAACTGTCGGTCTCGTTCGGGCTCATCGGATCGAGGCCGATCTCGTCCGTGCCGACGCGGGCGATGATTTGCGCTATTTCGGGCACATCCTTCATCAGGGACTGCTGCACCGCCGTGTCGCCCAGCACCGACTGGTCGAGATTGATGGTCGGCAGCTTGGCGGTCTGGACGATCACCGATCCTTCATCCATCGACGGCATGAAGGTCTTGCCCACCGCGCCATAGGCCAGGCCCGCCAGCACCAGGCCGAGCGCAGCCAGGCCATAGACCAGCCGTTTGCGGCCAAAGGCACCGTCGAGCAGCGCCCGATAGCGCGGCGTCAGCTTGCGCATGATCCAGGGTTCGCCATGATGGCCGGGCTTGAGGCCGAGCGAGGCCAGCACCGGGACCAGGGTGAGCGCGATCAGCAGCGATCCCGCCAGCGCGAAGATGATGGTGAGCGCAACCGGGGCGAACAGCTTGCCCTCCAGCCCTTCGAGCGAGAGCAGGGGCAGGAAGACGAGCGCGATGATGACGATGCCGGCCGATACCGGCACCACGACTTCGCTCGTCGCGCGGAATACGGTGTTGAGGCGTGGAGGGCCGTCCTCCTTCGCATGGTTCAGCCGTTCGACGATATTTTCGACCACCACGACCGCGCCGTCGACCAGCATGCCGATGGCGATGGCCAGGCCGCCCAGGCTCATGAGGTTGGCCGACAGGCCCATGCCGCGCATCATCAGGAAGGTGACGAGCGCCGCCATCGGCAGGGTGGCGGCCACGATCGCCGCCGCGCGCCAGTCGCCCAGGAACAGGATCAGCAGGATGATGACCAGGATGGTCGCCTCGATCAGCGCCTTTTCGACCGTGCCGACGGCGCGGCCGATCAGGTCGGATCGGTCATAGAAGACGGCGATCTTGGTGCCCTGTGGCAGGGTCTTTTCCAGTTCGGCGACGCGTGCCTTGACGCCATCGACCACGGCGCGGGCATCGGCACCGCGCAGCGCGATCACCAGCCCCTGCACCGCCTCACCCTTGCCGTTGGCGGTGACCGCGCCATAGCGGGTCAGGCTGCCGGTGCCCACGGTCGCGACATCGCCCATGCGGACGATGCGGCCATTGCGGGTGGCGATCACCATCGACTGGAGGTCCGCTTCCGACTGGATCGCGCCGACCGCCCGGACGATCAGCGATTCCTCGCCCTGCGACAGGCGGCCGGCGCCGTCATTGCGGTTGCCGCGCTCGATTGCTTCCTGAAGATCGGCAATGCTGAGGCCCGCGCTGGCGAGCGCGATGGGATCGGGCCGCACTTCGAAGGTGCGGACATAGCCACCCAACGCATTGACGTCGGCGACGCCGGGCACGGTGCGCAGCGCCGGCCGGATCGTCCAGTCGAGCAGGGTGCGCTTTTCCTCCAGGCTCAAAGGCCCTTCGATCGTGAACATGAAGATGTCGGACAAGGGCGTCGAGATCGGCGCCATGCCGCCCGATACCGCCGGCGGCAGATCGCCCATCACGCCCGACAGCCGTTCGGCGACCTGTTGGCGTGCCCAGTAGATGTCGGTGCCGTCGACGAAATCGATGGTGATGTCGGCGATTGCATATTTGGCCGAGGAACGCAGGATGGCCTGGCCCGGAATGCCCAGCATCTCCATCTCGATCGGGGTGATCACGCGGCTTTCCACCTCCTCCGGCGTCATGCCGGGGGCCTTGAGGATCACCTTGACCTGGGTCTGGGCGATGTTGGGATAGGCATCGACCGGCAGGTTGACGAAAGCCCAGGCCCCCAGCACGGCGGTCAGCAGGGCGAGCGCGATGACGATCAGGCGATAGGAGAGCGCCCAGGCAGCCAGCGATTTGAGCATCCGGCCTTACTCGCCCATCGCCAGCGGCTTGAGCGCGCTGGTGCCGGCGACGACGACCTGCTCGCCCGGCTTCACGCCGGACAGGATCAGGACATGGTCGCCATCCTTGCCGCCGGTCCTGACCGGACGTGCAACGACACCGGCGCGGGTGCGCACGAACAGCGTGTCGCCGCCGGGCAGCGTCGTGACGGCGGCGGCGGGCACCATGGCGGCACCGGCCGGCGCCGGGCCGAAGATCGACAGGCTGGTGGCGCGGCCGGCCATGGCACCGGGGCCGGCCGGCAATTTGGCCTTCAACGTCACCGACCGGGTCGCCGGATCGATGGTCGATCCGACCGCCGTCACCGTGCCGCGCAGATCATCGCCCAGCGCCACGGTCATGCCGGGCTTCACCTGCCCCGCCAGCCGCTCGGGCAATTGCGCCTGCGCCTCATATTGGCCGGCCGCATCGATCACATAGGGCGCGGTGGTGCCATCGACGACGCTGCCGGCATGGATCGCGGCGCTGGTCACGCGACCCGCGATCGGCGCGGTCAGCGTGTAGGTGCCGCTGGCGCCCGATCCGTTCACCATCGTCAGGATGCGGCTCTTTTCCGACACGTCCGCGCGGGCCTCGCCCAGCACGGCGCGGGCCTCGTCCGCGCGGGCGCCGGCAATGATGCCTTCGCGCTCCAGTTGCGACAGGCGGCTGGCGCTCGACTGCGCCACGCCCAGCCGTGCGCTCGCGCGATTGAGGTCCGCGCCCATGGACAGGACATCGCGGCTCGACACGATGGCCAGCGGCTGGCCGCGCCGCACTTCCTCGCCCTCGACCACCAGAATGCGGGTGACGACGCCGGGGAAGGTGGCGGCGACCGCGACACGGGCGTTGGGCGGCGGCGCGATCAGCGCGGGCACGACGGCGATCGGCGCTTCGGTGGCAGCGACGGCCGCGCCGAATTTCAAACCCAGCCGGGCGATATTGTCCGCCGTCAGCGGGATCGATCCGTCCGTCGGTTGCGCCGCAGCGCTGTCATTGGCGGGCGTGGCCTGCTCCCCCGAACAGGCAGCAAGCGACAGGAGAGCGAGGGCGCCGGGCAGGCGCACGAATCGGAATAGCGGGACCATGGCCCTGCCCTATGGGATCAAACTGACGAGACCCTGACGAGGGGTTTTTGGACGATCAACGTGGCGGCGCGAAATCCAGCACCAGTTCCTGTGCATCGGCCACGCTGGAGAGGGTGCCGCCATGCGCGGCCATGATGCGGGCGACGATCGCCAGCCCCAGCCCGGCGCCTTCGCTGCTGGCATGATCCGCGCGGCGATGGCGCTGGACCAGTTCGGCCAGCCGCTCGGGCGTCAACCCAGCGCCGCCGTCCTTCACCCGCAAGCGCGGGCCGGGGCCAGCGATCACCGTGACGGCGCCACCGGGCGGCGTCACCCGCAGCGCATTTTCGACGAGGTTGCGCAGCGCCGCCGCGACCGTCTCGCGCTGTCCCATGATCGGCGCGACATCGCCGACGCGGGTCAGCGACAGGCTCTTGTCGGCCGCAATCGCGCCGGGCGCCATCAGGCTGACGATGTCGGCGCCGACATCCTCCAGCCGGACGCTGTCGCGGATCGACTGGGCCACGCTCTGCGCCTCGACCCGCGCGAGCAGCATCAACTGGTCGATCAGCCGGCGCATCGCGATCACCTCGGCGCGCAGACGGGGCGCGTCGGGATGGTCGAGCCCGTCCAGTTCCAGCGCCAGCACGGCGAGCGGCGTGCGCAGTTCATGTGCGACATCGGCGGCGAACGCTTCATGGTCGCGCGCCGCCTGGTCGAGTTGGCCGAGCAGGCGATTGACCGCCTGGGCGAAGGGCACGGCCTCGGTCGGGAAGGCGGCATGATCGATCAGCACGCCGCGCTGATGACGTTCGGCCACCTGCAACTGAGCGACCGCCTCCCCCAATGGCGCCAGCGCCTTTCGGATCACCATCAGGCTGGCCATGCCCATCGGGATGATCAGCACCAGGATCGGCAGGATCACATGCTCGAACAATTCGCGGAAGGCATGGCGGGCGGCCGCCGGGTCGCCCAGCGCGGTGAAGCTTTGCCGATGTTCGTTGATGATGAAGACCAGCAGCAGCGTGGTGCCGATGAAGCCCACGATCGACAGGCCGATGAAGAGGCGACGGGCGATCGAGCGACGCGGGGTCATGCCGCCGGCTCCCGCAGCATATAGCCGACGCCGCGCACGGTATGGAGCATGCCGCGCGCGCCAGCCTCCTCCAACTTGCGGCGCAGGCGCGATACCGTGGCCTCGACCGCATTGGGGGTGACAGGTTCGGCAAAGGAATAGAGCGCGCTTTCGATGCTTTCCCGGCGGACCACGGCGCCGGCCTGGCGCAGCAGCAGTTCCAGCAAGTCGGTCTCGCGGCGCGACAGATCGATCGCCTGTCCAGCACACAGCGTCATACGCCGCGCCGAATCGACCAGCAGCGGACCGAAGCGCAATTCGGTCTGGGCACGCGGCCCCGGACGGCGCATCAGCGCGCGGATGCGGGCGGCGATCTCGTCCACCTCGGCGGGCTTTACCACATAATCGTCGGCGCCGGCATCGAGGCCGGTGATCCGATCCTCCAGCGCGTCGCGCGCGGTCAGGATCAGCGCCGGCTGCATGAAGCCAGCCCGGCGCATGCCGCGCAGCCAAGTGATGCCATCGCCATCGGGCAGTCCCCGGTCGACAATTAGTACATCATGAACTTCCGCTGCGACGGCCTCTGTCGCAATGATCAGAGTTTCGGCATGGTCGCAATGGAACCCCCGCCGCTCGAGGCCGGCAATCAGCAATCCGGCCAGTCGACTATTGTCCTCAATCAGCAAGAGACGCATGATGAGTCTCATCCCGTTTCATCCATGGTGGATCAACAGATTTCTCTGGAAGTCGCCAAGTTTCTTGGCCCTCGCCGCCTTCTCCTGCTCATCCTTCGGCGTGAAACGGTCGGCATAGCAGACGCTGGTCCCTACCTCGCCCTTGCGGACATTGCCGCCCAGCGCCTGCGCCTGCCGATAGGCGATCCAGCGCTGCGCGCCATAGCCCCGCTCGAACAGACGGTCCAACAGGATCAGGATATTGATGCCTGAATAGCAGCGGCCTGTTGCCGCATTGCGGAGAAGCCCCGTGACAGTGAGGCTCGTGTCCCAAGGCTGCACCCATGGCAGCCGTCCCTCTTCCAGCTGTGCGATGATATGCTGCGTCACATCGTCATAGAGCGATCCATTACCCGTACCCATGTCCTTTCTCCTGCCTCTCCAGCACCGGCCGCCGGAATGGCGGGGATGGGCGGCAAGGAGCCGCACGGCAGGCCCGTGCCCATAGGGCGGGCTGCACCCGCAGGGCCGCAACGCAAGAGAAGGAGCCGGTGCAGCCGCGCTGGCAGCAGCCAGCAGCCCAAAAGGCTGCAATGCGTCAGCGACCGACCTATATGGGACGAGTTAGGCAAAGCCGTCTCGGAGGCGCCAGGGCGCCATAGGGCGTGGTCCGCCAGAGGCGGAGACGCCAAAAATAAAGATCCCATCGACAGAAAAATATGACATGATTCAAATATTTTCACGAACCTCATGAACATTACAGAAAGATAAATTCAGAGTTTTAAAACATTTTAATTTTATGATTGCCAGAGATGTACGTGTAAATTGTCGTGACTGCAGTTGAATATATTTGAAATAGTATATTTGATTTTAACTGATTTTATCCCGGCTATTAATTCCACCGCCATGCCAATACAATCAGTGAATTGTTGATAAATAGGAAATAATTGCAAAGGACATGGCGACATCAATTGCGCGTGACCTGCCCCAGCGTGAGCATCACCACACTGTGCTCGGGCAATGTCACGGTCAGAGCGCCTTGCGAGAGGGTCGCGCCACTGAACGGGACAGGCCTCACCACATCGGGCGATCCGAAATCATTGTGCGACTGGACACTCGGCGCGGTCAGGATACGCCCCTCGACCATAGAGGCGGTTACCCCCTCCAGTTTCGCGGTCACTGTCATCGGTCGATTGGGGTCGGTGTTGGTAAGGGCGATATGCACAATGCCTGCGCTGTCGCGCACCGCCGCTGCGCTGAGCGCAGGCATCGCCCATTGATCCCTGCTGTACCAGGGGGATGCCAATTCCAGGGGCAGGAAGGTCGCATCCTGGAAGGGCTTGTACATGTCGAACACATGATAGGTGGGCGTCATCACCATCTTGTCGTCGCGGGTCAGGATCATGGCCTGGAGCACATTCACCATCTGGGCGATGTTGGTCATGCGCACCCGGTCGGCATGGCGGGCGAACAGGTTGATGTTGAGCGCGGCGATGATCGCATCGCGCATACTATTCTGCTGATAGAGGAATCCGGGATTGGTGCCGGGTTCAACATCGGTCCAGATGCCCCATTCGTCCACCGCCAGGTTGACGCGCTTTTCGGGATCATATTTGTCCATGATCGCGCCATGCTTTTCCAGCAGTTCCTCCATGACCAGGGTGCTGGCAAGCGTGCGGGCATAGTCCGTTTCGGTGAATTGGGTCGCCGATCCCTTCACCTTGCCGCGCGTGGGATGGGTGTAATAATGCAGGCCAATGCCATCGATCGACTTGCCTGCAACGCGCATCATCACATCGGTCCAATCATAGTCGCGGCTGTTTGCCCCGCTCGCGATCTTGAGGATTTTCACGCCATATGGCGCCTTCACGAAAGTTGCGTAACGGCGTGTGATGTCAGCCGCATATTCGGCGCGCATGTTGCCGCCGCACCCCCATAGCTCGTTCCCGATGCCGAACATGGGAAGTTTCCAGGGCTTCTTGCGGCCGTTCTTAGCGCGCTCCTGCGCCAGCGTCCCGGCCGGTGCGGTCATATATTCCACCCACTCCGCCATTTCCGCCGGCGATCCATTGCCGACATTGCCCGACACATAGGCTTCCGCACCGATCAGTTCGGCGAAATCCATGAACTCGTGCGTGCCAAAGCTGTTGGGTTCAGCAACGCCGCCCCAATGGGTGTTGATCTTGACCGGACGCTTGCCGCGCGGGCCGACCCCCTCGCGCCAATGATATTCGTCGGCAAAGCAGCCTCCCGGCCAGCGGACCAGGGGCACCGACAATGCCTTGAGCGCCGCGACGACATCATTGCGATAGCCGCGCGTGTTCGGAATTTTCGATTCCGGCCCGACCCAGATACCGCCATAAATGCCATAACCCAGATGTTCGGCAAATTGGCTGAAGATCCGACGATCGACCCTCGCTCCAGGCTTGTCTGAATGCAGCGTAACGGTCGCGGCGGGCATCGCGGTTTCCTGCGCCGTCACCTGTCCACCGGACGTCAGGATCGTCGCTGCAAGCAGCGCGATGGACACCAACAAACGCTTCTTCATTACCCCTCTCCCAATCCTGCGCCTCTCACGCCTTTCTGAGCGGCTCCACGATCGCGGCGATGTCGCGGTCACCTTCGCCAACCAGATCCGCGTCGATGAAGCGCTGCCGTGCGGCCTGCGCAATGGCGGAAACAATCCCTACATCAGCCAGCGCCTGCGCCGCATAGCCCAGATCCTTTGCCATCAACGGGACCACGAAATGCGGGGCATAATCGCGATCGAGCATCCGACGGCCCACCCCCTTCACCATCGGACTGGCGGGGGCACCGTCAAAGAGGATGGACATGGCCTGCTCGATGTCCAGTCCATGTTTCTCGAACAGGGCGATGGCTTCGGCCAGGCTGGCCGCCTGCACGCCGCACAGGTAATTATTGGCAAGCTTGACCGTAGCGGCGCTGCCGACAGGTCCGAGATGGACAAGCGCCCCGCCCATGGCATCGAAGGCTGGGCGAGCGAGTTCGATCGCCTCCGCGTCACCGCCGACGAGGAAGCGGAGCGTACCCTGTGCCGCCTGATCCCGGCTGCCGGTCACCGGCGCTTCCAGGAAGCGCACGCCTCGGGCGACCGCTTGGCGGGCAAGGTCGAATACCCAGTCGCCGGTCAGGGTGCTGGATTCGATCGCGATCGCGCCGGCCTTCATGGCGGCAAGTGCGCCATCCTCGCCGGTCCAAACGGTTTTCGACACATCGTCATTGGCCAGCATGGCGATGACGATGTCGGCATGTTGCACCGCATCCGCCGGCGTCGCGGCCACGCGTCCGCCAGCCGCGCGCAACGCCTCGGCCTTGCCTGCGCTGCGGTTCCACATAGTCAGGTCGAAGCCGGCCGCCAGCAACTGGCGCGCCATGCCCCCCCCCATGATGCCCAGCCCCAATATTGCAATCTTCATCATCCGATCACCTTGAAACGCGAGAGTGCAGCTTCGTCGATTTCGAGCCCCAGACCCGGGAGATTATCGTCGAGATCGATATGGCCATCGACCGCCTGGGGCTCGCCCTTGAAGATGTACCAAAAGAGCTCGTTGCCCACCTCCACATCGACCATCGGGAAATATTCGGCGATGGGGCTGTTGAGGCTCGCCATCACCACATGATAATTGTGCATCTGGCCGGCATGGGGCACGACGGGGATGGAATAGGCTTCTGCCAGCGCCTGTATCTTGCGGGCAGCGGTGATGCCGCCGACGCGGTTGGTGTCGAACTGGAAGTAGTCGAGCGATTTCGCCTCGATCATCTGGCGGAAGCCATAGCTGGTAAAATCATGCTCGCCCGCCGCGATCGGCGTCGTGCCGAACCGGCGCAGTTCATGATAGCCGTTGATATCGTCGGGGATGATCGCCTCCTCCAGCCAGCGCAGGTTGAAGGGTTCGATGAGGCGCATCATGCGCTTCGCATAGTCGAGGCTCCAGCCCATATAGGCGTCCGCCATGATGTCGATTTCGTCACCCACCGTTTCGCGCACGGTGCGGATCAGTTCGACATTGCGTGCCATGCCCTCCGCCCCGTCGATCGGCCCCCAGCCGAAACGCAGCTTCATCGCCTTGTAGCCCTGCGCCTTGTAGGCGGCGGCTTCCTGCGCCAGTTCGTCGAGCGGGATCGAGTAGAGGCGGCTCGCATAGACCGGAATCTTTGCCTTGGTCCGGCCGCCCAGCAGGCGGAAGACGGGCTGTTTCGCCGCCTTACCCATCAGATCCCAGATCGCGATGTCGAGCGCGGAAATCGCAACCAGCGCCACGCCCTTGCGCCCGAACGCCATGGTCTTGCGATACATATGCTGCCACAGAAACTCGCTGTCCCACGGATCCTGGCCGATCAACAAGGGGGCAAGATACTGGTCGATCAGTTGCTTGGTCACGAACGGCGCGAGCGCGGCATTGCCGATCCCGACCAGCCCCTGGTCGGTGAAGATTTCGACAATCAGCCAGCCATGGAAGGTGAAGGTGCCCATGGTTTCGGGCGACAGCATTGGCGACACCATATCCATGGGATTGGTGCAGAAGTGCGGCGGCAGCGGCACGGTTTCGCCTTCCCACTGGACGACGCGGGTGCGGATTTCGGTGATTTTCAAGGGACGACCTTTCGAGTGAAGCTGAGAGGCGAAATGCGAGGAATCGAGCGGCAGATCAGCGCAAAGGCGATCAGGTGCAGGGTGGCAGCAACGGTCAGCACCGGCGCGTAGCCAAGCCCGGCGTCGAGTGCCCAGCCAGCCGCCTGACCCATGACGATGCCACCAAAGGCGCCACCAAGGCCGACCAGCCCGGCAAGACGTCCCAGGGCGCTGCGCGGCGCAAGGTCGGTCGGCAGGGTCATGACGAGGGTCGACCAGCTTTGCTGCCCGAAGAAGGCGAGGCTGAAGATGCCAATGACCGCTGCGACCGAGGCAGTCGCGGGCGCCAGCATGACCCAGGGCATGCAGGCGGCGCTCAGGCCCAGAGCGATCTTGCGGGCGGCATCGACCGAACGGCCGGCGGAAAGAAGGCGGCTGGAGAGCCAGCCACCGCACAGACTGCCGACACCCGATGCCGCATAGGGAATCCAGCCGATGGTCGCCGCCTGTTTCAGGTCGAAGCCATGCGCCTCGAACAGATATTTGGGCAGCCAGAAGAGGTAGAAATACCAGGCGCCGTCGCTCAGGAACTTGGCGCCGACAAGGCCACGCACTTCACGGCGGGCAAGGAGCATGGCCACGGTCGGCGCCAGTCCGGCGTCCTCGCCTGCGGAGACGACGTCCCCGGCGGGCGTGCGATAGGTCAGGAACCACCAGAGCGCCCAGGCGAGGCCGAACCCGCCGGTGATGAAGAAAACCCACCGCCAGCTCGACAGATCGAACCAGTGCCCGTAGGCTAGAATGCCCGCGATTAAGGGCGGTGCGACGACGGCGCCCACTGCCGTCCCGGCATTGACGAGGCCCATGGCGGCCGCGCGGCGTTCAGGCGGAAACCATTCGGCAATGGCGCGGGTGGCGGCGGGGAAGCCCCCGCCCTCCCCTATGCCGAGCAGCAGCCGGCTGACCACCAGCGCGGCGATGCCGCCCGCCACGCCATGGCTGGCGCACGCCAGCGACCAGAAGATCATGATCGCCAGAAAGCCGCGCCGCGTTCCCACTCGATCCAGCAGCCAGCCGCCACCCAGATACATGAGGCCGTAGGTGGCGAGGAAGGCGGAATCGAGAACGGCCTTGGTCTGGTTGCCGATGGGGATGTCGGCTTCGATATATTTGATCGCCCAGGGAAGCGTCTGGCGATCAAGGTAGGAGATGGCGATGGCGACGGTGATCATCGCCGCAATCGCCCAGCGTTCCCGGTACGGCTCCGATGCGGCCACAACGGCCATCCTATTGCGCGTCCAGGATCAGCAGGGCGACACCCTGGCGCGGAAGCGCAAGATCGATGCTGGCCGCGCCACGTGGGCCGGCGACAGCGACCGTCTCCGCCTTCATGACCGACGCGGCCTCCAACTGCGCATATTGATCCTGATCGGGCGACTGGGGCGAGCCCATCTTCTTCCAGGCGGCAAAGGCATTGGCATGATCGCCATCCACTCGCCACAGCGTCGCCGAGGACGGCGCAGCCTTCAGTCCCTTCAAGCCGATCTTCAGCTGCGCATCCGGCCCAGCGACATCATCGTCATGATAATGCCAGAGTAGCAAGGCCGCCTTGCCGTCCGCTGTGCGGGTGGCGATCGACCCAATATCGGCATCACCCTGGATGCCCTTCGTCATCGCCTGATCGAGCGGGATCTGCGCGCTGTTGACGGTTGAGAGCTTCGTTTCGCCAAGCTGCGCAAACATGCGGAAGACATTGAGAACCGGCAAGTCGACGCCATTGGTCGAGAGCTGGCGATAACCTGCGAACCAGGGCTGATCCTCGAACTCGAACGACCAGGACAGGACACCTTCCAGATTGACCTTTCTCCGTTCCGCCAATTCCCAGATGCGCGCGAAGCTGGCGGCGGTGTAGCTCGAATACATGGTGCCATTGCGATAGTCGTTTTGCGGTCCCGGACAGGCCGCGCAGCCTTCGGGATCGCTTTCGCCGATCACCACCGGCTTCCCGGCCAGCGACGGGATCGACAGCACTTTGGTAAAGCCGCGATCCGCTTCCCGCAAATGGGTCGCGATCCCCATGCGGACATGGCCATCGACAAATTCCGGCCGGCCCTTGGCATGGAAGGACAGGAAGTCGGTGGGCGTCCCGGTCTGGCCGGTCACATAATTCTTGCCGGACGACACATGCTTCAGGAAGCCGTCCATGAAAGCGCCGCCAGCGCCCGCAACGTCCGGACCACCGACCCGCGCGGTTGGCAGCGCGCGGCGCACCGCGCTGATCGCATAGTCATGCAGCTTGTAGAATTCCTCTGGCGAAGCGGTCCAGTAGAAGGGCGAGTTCGGCTCGTTCCAGACCTCGAAATACCATTTCTCGACCTCGGCCTTGCCGTATTTCTCGATATTGTGGAGCGTCCATTGATAGACCAGTTCCGCCCATTTCTCGTAATCCTTGGGGGGATAGGTCCAGCCGGTCGCGATCAGCTTGTAATCGAACCCGGGCCGCCAGCTATGCTGATAGGGCGTGCCGGCCGGCGCGGCTGACATGGCTTCGGGCATGAAGCCGATCTGCAGATAGGGCCGAACGCCGCGTGCCAGATAGGTGTCGATGATGCCGTCCACGACTTTCCAGTCATAGACCGGCTTGCCGTCCCTGGTTTCGGTATAGGCGTTGCTGCTGCCCCATTTGAAGGCGGCGGTGCCATCGCCGCTGCTCAACAGGTTATGGGCACGGAAATAGATCTCACCCTTCTTCAGTTCGCCCAGTTCGAGCAGCAATTTCCGGCCGTCCTTCATGGTCGCATAATTGGGCTCGTCCGCGCCGAAGAAGCGCCAGACGGGCGGCAGCTTGCCTGCTGGCTTGGCCGCGTCCACGCTGATCGCGACCTGCCGGGCCGGCGCTGTCTGGGCATGGGCCAGTTGCGGCAGCGCCAGCAGCACCGACAGGGACGCGATCACTCGGGAAATGGTCATGGAACATCCTCTCGATATGGGCTTGTTCAAAGCTTTGCCCGGAAACCAAGGGCGAAGGTGCGCGTGTAGAGAACGGTATCGCGCGGATAGAGATTGGGGTCGTTGAACGAGGTTTGATAGAGATTTTTCAGAATGTTGGTCGCGTCGAACACGACCGTAAACTGGGGATTGATCTCGTAGGACAAAGACAGGTCCAGATTGCTGATCGCGCCGTTCGTGATGAAACTGGGATTGACCCCGGTAAAATGCAGGCCGGCATTATATTTGTCGCGCCAGACATAGGAGGCCCGCCCGGAAAAGCCGCCCTTTTCATAGATGAAGGTGGCGGTGCCGGAATATTTGGACACATTCTGGAAGGGGATGTCCATATAGCCGGTGACGCCGGGCAGCGGCGAGAGCGCCTTGTTGTTGCCATCGATATAGGTGCCGTTGGCGCTGATGCCGATGCCGTCCAGCCACTGGGGCAGTCCCTTGGGGAAGAAGGTGAAGCCGCCCTCAATTCCCTGCAGGCGTCCCGAACCGGAATTTTCCGGGCGGGTGATCTGATAGACGCCATTGTCGGCGCCCAGATAATCGATGTCGAAATTGCTGGTAACCGACTGGATGAAGCCCTTGACGTCGCGACGGAAGATCGTGGCGGTGATCGAGCTGGAACGGTCGATATACCATTCGAGCGACAGGTCGTAATTGTCGGAGCGGATCGGTTTCAGATCGGCGTTGCCGCTCGTTCCCCGGCCGAACGGTTGCTGACCGGGTACCGGTGGCGTCAAAGTGAGCGCCGGATTGAGCTGTGTGAAGCTCGGGCGCGTGATCGTCTTGCTGGCAGCGAAGCGCAGGAAGAGATTGTCCTTTAGCTTGTAGCGCAGCGCCAGGCTGGGCAACACATCCGTGCTCTTGTTCCGGATCGTGACGGGTGAGGTGGCGCCGCGCAGAACCAGGAAGGCATTGGATGTGATGTCGGTGCGGATCACGCGCACGCCGACCTGCCCGTCCAGTTGTCCGACCTCGATATTGGCCTGGCCATAGCCGGCCTGGTTTTTCTCCTTGATGTCGAAATGCTGGGTATCCTGGAAAGCCGGATCGCCGGGCGCGAGACCGAATAATTGCCGCAGCGATCCGATATTGTTCAGCAGATAGTCGGTGCCCGGCGTTGCCCATTGCTCCACGAACTTGCCGGTTCCCGTATCGAATCCGCCAGGTGTCACCGTCATCAGCCCCGGCAGGCTGGCCGCCTTGACAGCATAGCATTTGACCGAAACCGCCGGACCGCAATTCACGGTCTGGGTGAAACTGTCCGACTGCGCATCGCGCTGGCTGATCCGAAGGCCCGTATCCAGCCCGGAAAAGATCAGGAAAGGCGCGCGGTAGGAGAGATCGCCCCGCCAGGCCCATTCCCTGCCGTCGCCGATCGTGCGCGTGGTGGACAGGCGAGACAGATAATAGCGGTCCGGATCGGCAATGTCGTCATTGGGCAGGGAGAAATAGGGGGTGCCCGATCCATCATTGAAGACGGCATCGGTGCGGGACGCGATGAAGTCGACGTCCAGATTATTGCCGACATCGGTGGTCTTAGACCTTGTGTAGGACAGTTCCGTCGCGGCCTTCCAGTCGTTGGCCTCCCAATCCGCACCGATCGCCCCTTGCCAGCGATCCGCCTTGTTTCGGTAGGCCGTGCCGAAATTGGCGACACGCCCGCCGCTGATGCTGAGCGATTCTACCAGCTTGGTATCGCCCACGAATGCGAGCGGCGAGCGCAATGTGCCATTCATCGACGTGAAATTCTGATTGCCGTTGCCGCGTTCGCGATAGCCGTAGAAAAGGCCGTCGGCATGAATGGTCAGGCGATCATCCGGCGCCCATTGCAGCGTGGCATTGACGGCCGGGCGGGTCCGGGTGCCGATCCGATCGAAGGCACCGATAACGTCGGTCCGAAACACGGCAGGGTCATTTGCGCCGTTACCGCGCGGGTCGAGCGGGACGCCCGGGGTGTAGGGCGCGCGGCTATTGTCGAGATTATAGCCGAAATATCCGCCGCTATAGACCGTGAAGTCGCGATAGCGGGTCTTGTGGTAGGAGACGCTCACCAATGCGCCAATCTCGCCGATGCCGGTCGACCAGCGATTGCTGATGAGCGCGCTGGCATAGGGATCGATCGTATCGGGCTGCTCGCTATAGACTTCGCGTCCGGCCAGCGCGACTTCCAGCCCCTTGAAGTCGAAGGGCCGGCGGGTGCGCACGTTGATGAGCCCGGCAATGCCGCCTTCCAGTTGATCGGCGGAACGCGATTTGTAGACGTCGACGCCGGCAACCAGGTCTGCCGGCACATCGGCCAGCGACAGGGAACGGCCGGTGGTACTGAAGATGTTGCGGCCGTTGACCAATGTCACGACGTCGGGAAGGCCACGGATCAGCACGGTCGCGGATTCGCCGCGCGCGCGGGGCGAAACCTGGATGCCGGGCACGCGCTGAAGCGCCTCGACCACATTGTTGTCGGGTAGCTTGCCGATATCCTCGGCAACGACAGAATCCACCAACTGCTGCGCATTGCGCTTGATGTTTTGTGCCGACGAAAGGCTGGCTCGCATGCCGGTGACGATGATGTCGACATCGCTCACGCCCGTCCCGCTCGCCTCCGCATCACCCTGTGCCACGGCCTCTTGCGCCGCCAGCAACGCGACCAATGAGATGGACAGCTTCATAGCACCTTTCATCACAGCAATCCCTCCGAGTCATTTTTATTTCTCATACTAGATTATGCGAATTAAAGGCGGTTTCAAGCGATATTTTGACGGAGTAATAGGGATATGTCGAAAATTTTCTATTTTTCCTCATACCAGTTCTGGCAAATGTCGGATCAGGCTTGACGATCGCAGCCGCAAATCGGACGAGAACCTATGACGCAAGCAGATGAGCACCCACTGTCCCGCCCCGCCAGCCAGCCCCAGCGCGCCGTGCACGACAGGATCGCGCATGACCTGGGCATCGCCATCGTGGGCGGCCGCTATCAGCCGGGAGACATATTGCCAGGCGAGGAGCGTTATAGCGCCGAACAGGGCATCTCGCGGACCGCCTATCGTGAGGCGGTCCGCGTCTTGTCAGCCAAGGGGCTGGTCCATAGCCGGACGAAGAGCGGCACGCGCATCAACGACCGGCTTCGCTGGAACATGCTGGACCTGGACGTTCTTGCATGGATGTTCGAAGCCGGACCCACGCCCGAGTTTCTCCGCGACATCTTCGAATTGCGTATCGTAGTGGAGCCGGCCGCGGCCCAGTTTGCAGCGCTGCGCCGTGATACGCAGGACATTTCACGCATGGGTCATGCGCTCGAGGAAATGCGGCGCTGCGGACTCCAGACGATGGAGGGACGCGCAGCCGACCAGAATTTTCACCGCCAGATCCTGCTCGCAACCCGCAATGAATCCCTCATCACGCTCGCGACATCGGTCACGGCGGTAGTTGCCTGGACCACGCGCTTTGCGCGCGATGAGCGCCAGGAGTCGCGCGATCCGATGCCCGACCATGACGCCGTTTTCGACGCGATCATGCGAGGAGACGGTGAGGATGCACGTTCGAAAATGCTGCTGCTGATCGGCAATGCATCGAGCGATGCCGGCATGCTGTGAACGAGAAAAACTATTTCTCATACCAGATATTGCAGTATCCGGCAGCAGACCGAACGGAACAACCCGCGCCGTTCACCCCACCTGACACAGCGCTCGCGCTTCGAGCGCGCCCAGCCCCTTCTATATCCGGACGCCCGACATGAGCTGCCCCAGATCGCTTCCCGCGGGCCGCTGGAACAGGCGCAGCCCGAATTCGGGCAGGATCGCGATCAGATGGTCGAAAATATCGGCCTGTATGCCTTCATATTCGGCCCAGACGATGCTGTTGGCGAAGGCGTAGATTTCCAGCGGCAGTCCATGTTCGCTGGGCGCCAGTTGGCGCACCAACAGGGTCTGGTCGGGCCGGATATTGGGATGCGCGCGCAGATAGGCCAGCACATAGGCGCGAAAGGTGCCGATATTGGTCAAGCGCCGGCCATCCAGCCTGTTGTCCGCCGCATGGTCCCCATTCCAGCGTGACAGGTCATGCTGCTTGTCATGCAGATAGGTTCGGAGCAGGCCGAAGCGTGCGACGGCATCAAACCCTGCCTCATCGAGAAAGCCGACACTGTTCTGGTCGATCACCAGCGCCCGCATGATCCGGCGGCCGCCCGATTCCTGCATCCCGCGCCAGTTGCGAAAACTCTCGCTGATCAGCCTGTGCGTCGGGATGGTGGTGATGGTGCGATCGAAATTCTGGACCTTCACCGTATGCAGCGCGATATCGATAACATCGCCATTGGCGTCGAGCTGCGGCATCTCGATCCAGTCGCCGACCCGGATCATGTCGTTGGAGCCGATCTGGACGGATGCGACCAGCGACAGGATCGTGTCCTTGAACACCAGCATCAGCACGGCCGCCATCGCCCCCAGCCCCGACAATAGCAGCAAGGGCGACTGGTCCATTAGCGCCGCGATCATCAGGATGCTCGCCGCGCCATAGACCAGCAGCTTGGCCACCTGCACATAGCCCTTGATCGGCCGGTTCGCGGCATCGGGGCGGCGCTGATACAGGTCGTTGCCGAGCGTCAGCAGGCCGCTCAAGGCGATGGCCAGCGTCAGGATGATGAAGGCGGCGCACAGGCTGGCGATGAAGCCGGCGAGCCTGACCGGCAGATGCGGGACGGCGGCGACGCCCGACTGGATGATGAGCGCCGGCACGATGTTGGACAGGCGCGCGACGACGGCACCAATATGCGCGGCCTCGACCCGGAACGGCAGATGATCGATCAGTCGCAGCAACAGGGTCAGGACGATACGCTTGGCCACCCAGTTGGCCGCCCAGGCGAATGCGCCAAGCAGCAGCAATCCCGTCATGGCCTGCAACCAGACATTCTCAACATAGCCGCGGGTCAGGATCTGGAGGCTGTCCGACGCGATATAGAGCTGGCTGATCATGCTGCACGCTCCCGTGTAAACGGATCGTCATGGAGCGACTGGCCTGCCGTTTCCGGCATGAAGCGGAGCGCAATCAGGCCGATGATGCAGGCCGCCATCATGTAGAAGGCCGGCATGAGTTCATTGCCGGTCGCGCCGATCAGCGCGCTGCCGATCGCCGGCGCCGTGCCGCCGAACAGCGAGGTCGACAGATTATAGGCGATCGCGAAGCCGGCGAAGCGTGCGATGGTGGGGAACAGCGCCGGGAAGGTCGCCGAAATCGTCGCCAGTTGCGGCACATAGAGCAGGCCGAGCAGGACGAAGCCGATGATCGCGCCGGCCAGGCCCGTCGCCATCAGCATGTAGAGCGGCACCACCGCGACCAGCAGGCCAATGAGCGACAGCCGCCACATCGGCCGCCGCCCGATCCGATCGGACATATGGCCGGCGATCGGCAGGAAGACCATCATGAAGAGCATGCCGATGATCGGCACCACCAGCGCCTCGTCCGGGGACAGGCCGATGCGGCGCTGCAAATAGGTCGGCATGTAGCTGAGCAGCGTATAGTTGACGACGTTGAGCGCCACGACCAGCCCGCCCACGACCAGCATCGGCCGCTTATGGTCGCGCAGCAGCCGGGAAAGGGACGGCGATCCGCTGCCTTCGGCCGCCTGCTCGCGGAAGACCGGCGTGTCCTCCATCCGCGACCGCAGATACATGCCGATGAGGCCCATGGGCGCGGCCACCAGGAAGGGAATGCGCCATCCCCAGGCGTGCATGACTGCGTCCCCCAGCAGCAGCGAAAAGCCGAGCATCAGCGCCGCACCGAAGGAGAATCCGGCAAGCGTGCCGAACTCCAGGAAACTGCCATAGAAGCCGCGTCGGGCGTCGGGCGCATATTCAGCCATGAAGGTCGCGGCGCCGCCATATTCGCCGCCAGTGGAAAATCCCTGCACCATGCGCAGGATGATGAGCAGCGCAGGCGCCGCCCAGCCAATCTGCGCATAGGAGGGGATGAGGCCGACGGCCAGCGTCGCGCCCGACATCATCAATATGGTCAGCGCCAGCACCGACTTGCGCCCCAGCCGGTCGCCCAGCGGTCCCCAGAACAGGCCACCCAATGGCCGGACGAGAAAGGAAATGGCAAAGGTCGCCAGCGCGAACAGCACTGCATCGTCCACCTCGCCGGGAAAGAGCGCGGCGGAAATATAGGTCACGCCATAGGCATAGATGCCATAGTCGAACCATTCAGTGGCATTGCCCAGCGCCGACGCGGCGATGGCCCGGCGCAAGGTGGCCTTGTCGGCCTGCACCGGGGCAACAGGGCTGGCAGGAACGGCGGAAGCGGTCATTCGGTCAGTCCGTCTACGGTATTGGGATCGAGCAGCGAGGCCACCGGCGTGGTGCGCGGCACGATCTGGAAGTCCTGCTGGTCGGGGACCGGCACGGGCGGGGTCGCCGTCTGGCGCCAGAGGCCGAAGGCCAGCGTCGCGCCGGCACACAGGGCAATGAAGAGAAAGAGGCCGCTCGTCGGCGCCAGACTCATCAGCAGGGCAGCGCCGAGCGGGCCGATCGCCGCGCCGACCGAATAGAGCAGCACCAGCCGCCCGCTCGCCGCGACCCGCTCGGTCGCGAGCAGCCGGTCGTTGCAGTGCGCGACGCAGAGCGGATAAAGCGCAAAGCTGAGGCCGCCGAACAGGGCGCCAAGCGCCAGCAGCAGCGGGCCGCCCGACACCAGCATCGCCAGCACCGTGCAGACCGCCAGCGTCGCGGCAAAGCAGCCGACGATCACCCGCCGCCGGTCGAGCCGGTCCGACAGGCGCCCCAGCGGCCATTGCAGCGCGACGCCGCCCAGGATGACAATCATCATGAAGCTGGCGGTCGCGCCAAGATCCAGCCCCAGCCGGCGCACATGCACCGCCGCCATGCCATAGAAGGCGCCCAGCATCAGCCCGGTCGCGACCGACCCGACCGTGCCAAGCGGTGACGCGGCATAAAGGGCGCGGATGGTGAAAGCCTGCGCATCGACCGGCGCGGGCGCGCTGCTGCGCGTCAGGCAGAGCGGGATGATGGCCAGGGAAATGAGGATGGAGGCGATCTGGAATGGCACCGCCGGCAACGCACCGCTGGCGCCCAGCAGCAATTGCCCGACCGCCTGCCCCGAATAGAGGGCGACCATATAGGCGGCGAGCACGCTGCCGCGCGTTTCCGCCTCTGCCCGATCGTTGAGCCAGCTTTCCAGACAGATGAACACGCCCGCGACGCAGATGCCGTCGATCAGGCGCAGGCAGGCCCAGAAGAGCGGATATTGGACCAGTGCATAGGCCAGCGTGCTGGCCGACAGCAGCGAGACGAAGGCGGCGAAGGCGCGGATATGCCCCACCTGTCGCACGATCGCCCCGGCCCGCAACGCACCCACCACAAGTCCACCGAAATAGGCGGTGGCGACCGCACCGATCGCCATCGTGCCTGCCCCTGCCCGCTCCAGCCGCAGGCCGATCAGCGTGGACAGGAAGCCGCTGCCCGCCATCAGCATGAAGATGGCGAGCAGCAGACTGCGGACGGGGTGGATCGCGGCGAACATGGGGGACAATCGGGTGCGGATCAGGCCGCGCGCCGATCCTCCGCCGGTTCCGCCCCGTCCTCCACCAGGGCGCGGTGCAGCGCGCCCACGGCGGTCTCATAATGATCGACATCGACGATGAACTGGACGTCGACATTGCGGATCTGGTGCTGCATCGCGACGATCGGCACATGGGCATCGGCCAGCGCCTGCAGGGCATCGGGCACCAGCCCCGGCCGGGATATGTCGCTGCCGATGACCGACACGATCGCCACCGGCTGGGCCGATATGGCAGCGTCGGGATAGCGCGCCTGCAAATCCGCGATCACCCGCTTGACCGTCGCCGCATCCGCGGACAGATAATGGGTGATGGTGTTAGCGTTCGACGCCTTGCTGACGATCCAGGCGCCATGGCGGGCCAGCGCGTCCAATATCGCCGCGTCATAGCCTTTCACGCCGACCATATCCTGCTCGAAGAACTGAAGCGCCTGCGCATGGCGCACGCCGGTGACGATCTCGACGCGCGGCGTGTCGGACACATAGGCGCCGCAGATCAGCGTCCCGCCATCTTCCCGGTCGAATGTGTTGCGCACCCGCAGTGGAATGTCGGTCTGGCGCAGCCCCCGGCCGGCGCCGGGATGGATCGCCTCCATCCCCAGATTGGCAAGCTGGTCCGCCACATCATAATTGGTGCGGCCGATCTTGCGCGCCTTGTCCGTCCCCACCAGGCGCGGGTCGGCGCTCGACAGGTGAAACTCCTTGTGGATGATCGCCTCGCGCGCCTTGGTCAGCACGGCGATGCGTGAAAAGGTCATTTCCGAATAGCCACGGGCATAGAGGCGCACCATGCCCTCGCTGCATCCGGCATAGCCGGTGACGATCGGCAGGGTGGTGGAAAGGTCGATCGGCGCGAACGCCTGGCCGATCCGGTCGTCCAGTTCGCGCATGTCCTGCTGGTCCCACAGGGTCAGGTCGACAAACTGCGCATTGACGCCCCGGTCGCGGAGCAGCAGCGCGGTCGAATGCGCGCTATGCGCTTCGCCGAGACCCGCCAGCAGTTCGCGCACCGTTACCAGTTGTTCCTTGACGCAGAAGCGACCATGGCTGCGCAGCCGCGCCAGATCGTCGAGACAGGCGGCGACCGCATCGATCCGCATGTCGACAAAGGCATTGGCCTCCGCCAGCCGGTCGGCGCGGACGAACATCGTCGCATTGCGCTCCCGCATGGCGCGGCGCACCGTCTCCATCGCCTGGCGCCAGCCATCCGCATCCTCGTCCGCCACGAAGCGGGCATAGACACCCGGTTCGCCGCTTTTCTTGTGCTCCAGCAGCAGGTCGGTCATGCCGGCATAGGCCGACACGACGAAGATGCGATGATAGAGATCCGCGCCCTTGCGGCCGGCGATCAGCACATTGTCGAACAATGTCGCGGTCGCGGCCATGGATGTGCCGCCGATCTTCTCGACGCTATGCAGGCTGCTCATGCCAGCGCCTCCTGCATCAGGGGGCCGGTGACCGGAGCGATCAGTTCCGGTTCGCCGCGCGCAGCGATGAAGGCGGGGCGCGGCCGGTCGACACCAAAGGGCGCCTCCAGCCGGTTGGACACCGCATTATAGACCAGGAAGGCATTGGCGCGCGGGAAGGGCGTGATGTTGCCGTTCGACCCGTGCATGATGTTGCAGTCGAAGATCACCACCGATCCGGGCTTGCCGGTCGGCGCGACGATGCCATGATGATGCGCCAGTTCGGCCAGGCTATCCTCGTCGGGAACGCCATATTCCTGGCGCTTGAGCGACTGGCGATAATGGTCCTCGGGCGTCTCGCCGACGCAGGTCAGATATTGGCGATGCGATCCGGGGATCAGCATCAGCGGGCCGTTATGCGGCGTGTTTTCCGCCAGCAGCACCGACATGGACAGCGCGCGCATGCGCGGCATGCCATCCTCCACATGCCAGGTCTCGAAATCGCTGTGCCAGTAGAATTCCTTGCCCTGGAAACCGGGTTTATAGTTGAGCCGTGACTGGTGGATATAGACATCGTCACCCAGCAGGAAGCGGGCCACGCCGGCCAGGCGACTGTCCGCCGCCAGCCGCTCGATCACCCGGCTCTGGGCATGGATGCGGAAGATGGAACGAACTTCCTTGCCGCCCGGTTCGGTGATCACCGTTTCGGCTTCCAGCGCATCGGGATCGGCCAGCAGCTTGCGGGCCTCGTGCTGGAGGAAGGCGACTTCCGCGTCGGAGAAAATGTCTTCCAGCACGAGATAGCCGTCGCGGTCGAAGGCATCGGCCTGGTCGCGGCTGATCGGCGCGCCTGCGCTCCAGTCGGCATGGACGACCGGATCGTGGCGCGGCAGGAATTCCGCCATGTCGGCATGGCGGGACGGGTAGAGGTCTTTCATGGGACTCCCCCTTTTTCAATCTAAGATAATAAGGGCGTGGCTGGCTCGGGCAGCCCCCAAGCCAGAGCTTGATCCGTTCATACTGAATCGGATCAAGCTCCAATTTTCGTTGTTGTCCGCATTTTCCGAGTCAGCAGATGTGGCCATCTGCTTTGAAAATGCTGGAGCGTCACGCATCAGTCGGCCAGCGCAGGCTCGCGCGCGGCGCTGATATCGGCGGGATAGGCGCCATTCTCGTCATGCACTTCCTTGCCGGTGACCGGCGGATTGAAGGTGCAGGCGCACAATATGTCGGTTTCCGGCCGCACGATATGCTGGTCATGGGCATTGAGCGCATACATAACGCCGGGCGCCAGCTGATGGGTGATGCCCGTGCCCAGATCCTCGATCGTGCCCGTGCCCTTGAGCACCAGCACCGCCTCCAGATGGTTCTGGTAGTGCATGTGCAATTCCTCGCCCGCGTACATGGTAGTGACGTGGAAGGAAAAGCCCATATTGTCGTCCTTCAGCAGAAGGCGGGCACTTTCCCAGCCCTTGGACTTCACATTGCGGTCGGACTTGCGGATGTCCTGAAGCTTGCGAACGATCATGTCTGAAATCTCCTCTTATTCTGCGGCGACGCCATAGGTGACGGTCAGCGCGGACCGGATGCTCTCCTCGAGAATGTCGAGGCCGGCCGACAGCACGGCGTCCTCGATCACGAGGGGCGCCAGTATCTTGACGATCTCGTCATGCGCGCCGCTGGTTTCGATGATGAGCCCCTGCGCAAAGCAGGCGGCGGTGATGGTCTGAGCGACTTCGCCCGATCCGACGTCGATGCCGCGCATCATGCCGCGGCCGCGCGTCGACAGGCCATGTTCGGCCGCCATCGCGTCCAGCCGCCGTTCCAGCAGCGCGCCGCGACGGGCGATATCCTGTTCGAACTGCGCATCGCCCCAGAAATGGCGCAGCGCGGCGGTGGCGGTGACGAAGGCATGGTTATTGCCCCGGAAGGTGCCATTATGTTCGCCCGGCGCCCATTGATCCAGTTCCGGACGGAACAGGGTGAGCGCGAAGGGCAGGCCCATACCCGACAGCGACTTCGCCATGGTGACGATGTCGGGGGTGAAGCCCATGCCTTCGAAGCTGAAGAAATTGCCGGTGCGGCCACAGCCGGCCTGGATGTCGTCGACGATCATCAGCGCGCCATGGCGCCTGGCGATCTCGGCGATCCGGCGCAGCCATTGCGGCGAGGCGGCATTGAGGCCACCTTCCCCCTGCACCGTCTCCACCAGGATGGCGGCCGGCGCATCAAGGCCGCTCGACGGATCGGACAGGCGCCGTTCCAGCAGGTCGGCGGTATCGACATCGGGACCATGATAGCCGTCATAGGGTTCATGGGCGACATGGCTGAGCGGCACGCCCGCGCCGCCGCGCTTGGCGGCATTGCCGGTGCAGGCGAGCGCGCCCAGCGTCATGCCGTGGAAACCGTTGGTGAAGGCGATCACCAGTTCGCGACCAGTGATCTTGCGCGCCAGCTTGATCGCGGCTTCGACCGCATTGGTGCCGGTCGGCCCGGTGAACATGGCGCGATAATCAAGCCCGCGGGGACGCAGGATCACATCCTCCAGCGTGGCAAGGAAGTCGGCCTTGGCATCGGTGTGCAGGTCGAGGCCATGGGTGATGCCGTCGCCGGCAATATAGTCGACCAGCGCGGCCTTCAGGACCGGGTGGTTGTGGCCATAATTGAGCGTGGAGCAGCCCGACAGGAAGTCGAGATAGCGGCCGCCCTGATTGTCGTGCATCCACACGCCTTCCGCGCGGTTGAACTGGCGCGGCATGGCGCGGGCATAGCTGCGCACGGCGGACTCGCGCCGCTCATAAATGGCCGTGTCGGGCATGGCACTGGTGGGTTTGGGCTGGGTCGTGACGGTCATGCTTTTCAATCTCCCTCAACTCTGTGCCAGGGTCGGCAGCGGGCCGATGCGCGCCTGCCATTCGGTGGCGTGGGCGCCGGCAAAATGGGCCTGTTCTTCAAAGCGGGCGGTCTTTTCGATCCGAACGCCCCACCGCCGCGCCAGCCCCTGGAACAGGGCCCAGGAGGCGCGATTATCGTCGGTGATGGTCGTCGTCAGATGGGTGACGCCGGCCTGCGCGGGCCGGGCCAGCAGCGCCTCGATCATGCGCCCGGCAAGGCGCTGGCCACGCGCGGCGGACGACACCGCGACCTGCCACACGAAAAGATTGTCGGGCGCTGCCGGCGGGCGATAGCCCGATACCCAGCCGACCACCGCACCGCCGCGCTCGGCGACGATGCAGTTGTCGGCAAAGTCCGTGCATTGCAGCAGGTTGCAATAGGCCGAATTGGGATCAAGCGGCGGACAGGCCGCGATCAATCCGCTGATGGCTGGCCCGTCCGTGGCGACGGGCTTGCGTAAGACGATGTCCTGCCCCTCGCCCGATCGAGAGCGCGCAGAAGCCCGTGGCGGCGAAGCAGCCGCTGTAGCTTGGGAATCGAAGATTGTTCATCTCCCGAATTATATTTTACTCGGAGAAGCAGATTCTCCGGCGAGACGGGCGGTTATATGCCGATCATCAGCGCCATCTTCAACCCCGAAGCCGAAATTATATTTCACATGATGAAGTATATGGTGAGGAACTTTTGGGCCCGTTGGCGCTTTGCGGGACTTCGCGCTATGCGCCTTCCCATGGATTCCGAAATCGCCTCCCTGACCCTGCGCGCGCTGCGCCGCGTCCTTCGCGCGACCGAAATCGGCAGCCGTCAGCTGGCGACGACGACCGGGCTCACCCCCTCACAATTGCTGGTGCTGCGGGAAATCGACACGCGCCTGTCCGTCACCCCCTCCGCCGTGGCGCAGGCGTTGCAATTCAGCCAGGCGACGATCACCGCGATCGTCGACCGGCTGGTCGCGCTCGGCTTCGTCCAGCGCCAGCGCGGCGAACGCGACAAGCGCCAGATCCACCTGACCCTGCTACCCGCCGGTCGTGATGCCCTGGCCGACGCCCCCGACCCACTGCAGAAGCGCTTCACCGATCGCTTCGACGCCCTGCCAAGCTGGGAACAGGCCATGATCCTCGCCGCAACAGAAAGGCTGGCGATGCTGATGGACGCAGATTCGATCGACGCCGCACCGCTGCTCGACAGCGGCCGGATCGACCGGTCCGAGCCGCTTTGACGCCCCACTGCGCTCCGCCGTCAGCGTCTCCCCCTCATGGTCTATGCATAGATTCCCTATTCCACGCATCGTCTGCCCTTCGGCCGCCGGTCAGGAATCGCTGTCAGTTGCCGCTTCGATCCGTTAGGAGGGCGCGATGAACGGGGTTATTTGCATGTTGCGCCATTCCGGCCGCACCTTCCTGATTGCGGGATCGATGGCCATCGGCACTGCTGCGCCTGCGCAGCAGGCCGCGCATGGCTCGCTGCTGGTCGGCGCGGTGGTCGTGCAGCCCTGCCGCATTTCCAGCGACCAGGCTGCTGGAAATTGCGGACAATATCATTATCGCATGGTGAAATCGTCCAGCGACAACGGAACAGTCGTCTCCCTTCGCAGCGGCAATATGGATCACAGCCGGCAGGACGACATCCTGTCCTATGAATTCTGACGGACCGATCCGTTATCTTGCGACGAAGGCGATTTACGCAAAATATTGGTAAAGCCGCCTTTTGCCCAAAAGCGCGTTATTAACCGACATTGACGATACTCCCTCCATCAAAGCTTGAGGTGTTGGAGGACACATGTTTCGTTTCAAACTGGCCGCATCCCTCGCAGCCGCGGCCCTGCTCACGGGTCTTGCAGGCACGGCCCAGGCAGCCACCACCACCACGACCTTCCCGGTTACCGCAACCGTGATCAAGGCCTGCGTCGTGTCGGCCACGGCGCTGGCGTTCGGCAATTATGACCCGACCGCGACCGGGCCAACCGACGCCACCTCCACCCTGTCGGTTCTCTGCACGGTCGGCACCACCTACACGGTCGGCCTGACCGCGGGCACGGCATCGGGGGCGACCGTGACCACGCGCAAGATGTCGAGCGGAAGCAATCTGCTGAGCTATGCGCTGTATCAGGATTCGGCGCATACGACGAACTGGGGCAACACGCCTGCGACCGACACCGCCGCCGCGACGGCGCCGGTCGGCACCAATGCCCTGACCGTCTATGGCCGGATCACGGCCGGCCAAAATGTCCCGATCGGTTCCTATAGCGACACCATCACCGTCAACGTCGTCTATTGATCGATCCGGAGCGAGGCGGCCATGCCCAAGATGTTCGCACGACGCGCGGCAGCGGCCCTGCTCGCCCTGGCACAGCCAACCACCGCCTGGGCCGCGACGCTGAAAATCTATCCGGTCCTGGTCGCGCTTGACGACAAGACCCCGGTCGAGACGATGACGATCGAAAATAGCGGCGATGCGCCGGCCCGCATGCAGGTGCGGGTCGTGGCATGGCGGCAGGATAATGGGCAGGATCTGTTCGAGGAAACACGCGACATCCTGGCCAATCCGCCGCTGTTCGAAATAGCCGCAGGCGGGCAGCAGATTGCGCGCTTCGGCCTGCGCACGGCCGCCACACCGACCGAGAAAAGCTATCGCGTCTTCCTGGAGGAAATCCCGACCGATCGCCCGACCGCCGCTGGCGAGATCCGCACATTGCTGCGCGTCAGCATCCCCATATTCGTGACCGCGCCCGGTGCGCAGGCATCCCTGGCGTGGCAGCTAACCGCCACCAATGACAGGCAGCTCACGCTGACCGCACGCAATGAAGGCAGCGCGCATGTTCACCTCAATCGCCTTGACCTGAAGCGGGCCGACGGCACCGCATTGGCGACGAGGCAGGAATCGATCTACATCCTTCCCGGCGCGACACGCAGCTTCCTGTTCGACATGCAACGACCGGTGGGCGGCGGAGAGAAGCTGACGCTGGAGGCGGCCACCGGCCAGCGCAGCCTGACCGCAGAGCTCGTCCTCCAGTCGGCATCCCATGCCGGTGGGACGCGCTAGCACCCTTCTTGTCCTGCCCTGCGTCGTGGCCAGTTGCGGCATTGCCAGCGCGCAGGACAGCGCGCCGACGACAGGCGCGGTTGCGACGACGGCGGATGCGACGGCGCCCACAATGATGCTGGCCTCGGTCACGCTCAACGGCCGGCTGTTGCCAGGCGACTATCTGCTTGCGCGACGCGCCGGCGCATTCCTGGTGCGCGTGAAGGATCTGGCCGCCTGGCGGATGCGCCCGCCGACGGGCACGGCAGTGCTGATCGATGGCGACGCCTTTGTCGCGCTATCCGCGCTCGGCGGCGTCGCGGCCGCCTTCGACGAGCCCAACCAGGCCCTGTTGCTGACGGTGTCGCCCGAAGCCTTCGAAGCGACCAGCGTTGCGCCGGCCAGCGCCGTCGCCGCGCCCAGCGACAATATGCTCGCCGCCTTCCTCAACTATGACATTTCTGCCGAATATGCCGGCAAGGCGCGCCTGGGCGCCTTCGTGGAGGCCGGGCTGTCCGATGACTGGGGCGTGGTGTCGAACAGCATGCTGCTGGGCAACGGCACGGTCTATGGTCGGGCGACCCGGCTGGACAGCTATTATCTGCGTGACGATCCGATCAACCTGACGCGCCTCGTCATCGGCGATGGCGTAACGGATGCGCGCGACTGGACGCGGCAGATCCGCTTTGGCGGCGTGCGCTTCGGCACCGAGTTCGCCCTGCAGCCAAGCCTCCTGACCTTTCCGACCCCGTCCCTTGCCGGCAGCGCCGCCGTGCCGTCGAACGTGGAGCTGCTGGTGAACGGCACCCAACGCTTCCAGACCGATGTCGGCCAGGGGCCCTTCTCCATCAATCAGGTGCCGCTGGTCACGGGCGCCGGCCAGGTGACGCTGGTCATCCGCGATCCGCTGGGTGTAGAGCGGCGCGTCACGTCCAGCTACTATGTGAGTTCCCACCTGCTGCGCGCGGGCCTGGCGTCCTGGTCTATGGAGGCAGGAGCCGAACGGCGCGGCTATGGGCTGCGCAGCTTCGGCTATGACAATCCCTTCCTGGCCGGCACCTATCGCCGCGGCCTGACCGACCGGCTGACGATCGAGGGACGGGCCGAAGCCAGCGCCGACGTCACCATGGCCGGCGGCGGCGTCAACATGATCATCGTTCCGATCGGCGAGATCAGCCTGGCGGCAGCGGGATCGACGAGCCAGGCCGGTGAGGGCCTGTTGTATCGGGCAGCCTTTGCCCGCAACGCGCCGACCTGGAACGTCGCTCTCAGTTACCAGCGGGCGTCGAACCGCTATCGCGAAATCGGCGTGGAGCGTGCCAGCGAGCGGATCGTGGAACAGGTGCAGGGCTCTGCCGGATGGAGCCTGGGCACGATGGGCACGATCGGCGCATCCTATACCAGCCTGACCTATGCCGACAGCCAGTCCGCCCGCGTCCTGTCGGGCAATTACAGCCTGTCCCTGCGCGACAAGGCCTTTGTCAGCGCCTACGCGATCCGCAGCCACTTTTCGGAAAGCGGCCATGAAAACAGCATCGGCTTCAATCTGACCATCCCCTTCGGCCCGCGCAGCAGCGCCTATCTCCAGGCCGATCGGGGTGGCGTGCGGGCGGAAATGCGCAGCACTCCGCCGCAAAGCGGAGGCTGGGGCTATCGGGCGGCGATTTCGACCGGCAGCAATGCGCAGCAACAGGGCGAGATTCTGTGGCGCGGCAATGCGGTGGAGATGACCGCGCAGGTGGACCGTGCCGGCGGACAAACCGGTTGGCGTGTCACCGGCCAGGGCGGGCTGTTGCTGGCCGATGGCGCGCTGTTCCCGACCCGCCGGGTGGAAAGCGGCTTTGCCGTGGTGCGCGTGCCCGGCCAGGCAGATGTGCGCATCTATCAGGAAAACCGACTGGTCGCGCGGACCGACGCCCGTGGCATGGCCGTCATTCCCGACCTGCGCCCCTATGAAGTCAATCGCCTCAGCATCGCGGCGGCGGACGTGCCGATCGACATCCGAATGCCCAATGACCAGATCAGGGTGGTGCCGCGCTACCGGGGCGCCGTCAGCGCGCGTTTCGTCGCGGTCCGGGAGCATCCGGCGACATTGCGCATCGTCATGCCGGACGGCGCGCCGGCGGAAATCGGCGCCAGCGTCACCGCGGAAGATGAAAAATCCTTTGTCGGCAACGACGGCGCCGTCTTCATCCGCAGCCTTCATCCCGGCATGATGCTGTCCGTCGATACGGGGGACGGCCCCTGCCATGTTCGGGTCGACGCCGTGCCGGACGAAATGCTACCAGTGATCGGGCCGCTGACATGCGTGCCATAAGGAGGATGAGGATGCGCACTGGCCATGCCCTCTACGCCGTTGCGGTCGCGCTGGCGGCCCTGTTCATGGCGGCCCCCGCGCAGGCGGCGTGCGATCCCCTGGCCCTGTGCACCTGCACCGTATCGGCAAGCGGCCTGAGCTTCGGCAATTACAACCCGGTCGCCAGCGGGGATAATGATTCATCGGGAACGGTGCGCGTGCGCTGCTCGCTGGTGGTCGCGCTGGGCGGCAGCTACACGATCCAGCTGAGCAAGGGGACATCGTCCACCTATGCGCCACGCGTCCTGACCAGTGGCGGCTCGACGCTCGCCTATAATCTCTACACCAGCAATGCGCGCAACCAGGTCTGGGGCGATGGGACCGGCGGATCGCAGACGGTGACCAGCAATTTCATTGCGCTATTGAGTCTGGATCAAACCACGACCGTCTATGGCCGTATCCCGGCCGGGCAGAATGTCCCGCCCGGCAGTTATTCGGACACGGTGCTGGTCACGGTCATCTTCTGATCAGGCGACTCTGAACAGCGCCTATTCATTGGCTGCCAGGGAATAGCCATGGCAGGTCTGCGCGTCGAACTGGGTGGTCGTGATGCAATCGCGGCCGCGCTGCTTGCTGGCGTAAAGCTGGCGATCGGCTTCCGCCATCCACAGCTCGGCGGGCAGGTCGGCATGGCAACGGGCACTGGCGACGCCGATGCTGACGGTGATGAAGGGGCTGACCTGCGACTGGGCATGGGGAATGTTGAGCGACTGGATCTGCAGCCGGATTTCCTGCGCAACCAGTTCTGCCCCCTGGGGGTCCGCGCCGGGCAGGATGCAGGCGAACTCCTCGCCGCCATAGCGCGCCGGCAGGTCGGTCGCGCGCTTGACCGCGCGGGTCAGTGCGGCGCCGACCATCGCGATGCAGCGATCCCCGGCGGGATGGCCATAGGTGTCGTTGAACTGCTTGAAGAAATCGATGTCGAGCATGATGACCGACATCCATTCCCCGGTCCGGGTCAAGCGCGCGCTTTCCGCCTGCAGCGACCGTTCCATGTGGCGACGATTGCTCAGGCCCGTTAGCGCATCGGTGACGGCCAGCGTCGCGAGCTGATCGCGCAGGCGCTTGAGTTCGACATGGTTGCCGACCCGCGCGCGCAATATCGCCGGCTGGATCGGCTTGGTCACATAGTCGATCGCGCCCAGCGACAGGCCGCGCATCTCATCTTCCGTATCGCCAAGCCCGGTGGTGAAGATGATCGGTATATCGACCAGCATGATGTCCGCCTTGATCTGGCGACAGACTTCGAACCCGTCGATGCCCGGCATCAGCACATCCAGCAGGATCAGGTCGGGCTGCACCGTGCGTGCAATGTCCAGCGCCTGCTGGCCCGACGTGGCGAAGCAGATCTCATAATCATCCTCCAGCACGGCGTTCATGATTTCGATGTTCGAAATCTCGTCATCGACGATCAGGATGGTGGCCTTGCTCATGATGTCGCTCCTGCCGGATCGATCGACCGGCCTGCTGTGCCCGCGCCCGGCGCATCGATCAGCGCGAGGGCGGTTTCATAATCCAGTTGCTCCAGCGCCCGCTGAACGGGATGGCCGGAGCGCTGATCGGGCGTCAGTCCCATTGCCTGCGCCAGCCGCTCGAACCCGGCGCGGGCGCTGAGGCTCCGGCGCGCGAGCAGCCCGCGCAACTCGGTGCGCGCCTGTTCGACCGCGTCATCATCCTGGACGGTGACGATCGCAACGTCCGATGCCTCTGCCCCCGCCGTCAGGCTGCGCGCGGCGGCGATCGCTGGTGCTATCGCCACCTCCAGATCAACGATCGCGGCCAGCGCCGGCCCGGTTTCGCCCGCCGCCAACATCCGTTCGATGTCCGACGCGATCTGCTGGACGCCGGGCAGTTCCAGCGATCCGGCCACGCCCTTCAGGCTATGGGCCAGGCGCCGCGCATCGGGCAGCAACCCTGCCGCCAAATGCGCCCGCAAATCCCGGCCAACATGGTCATAGCTGTCACCGAAGGTGACGATCAGCTTGCGCAGCAGCCCGGTCTTGCCATTGACCCGCGCCAGTGCGGCGGGCAGGTCGAAGGGCGGCAGCCGATCGGGCAGCGACGAACTGGCAACCGGCGGTGCCACTGTCGGCGCCACTTGCGTGGTCACTCGACCCGCCTTCAGCCAGCGATCCAGCACCCGGACCAGCACCGGCGGCTCTACCGGCTTGGCGATATGATCGTTCATGCCCGCGGCCTTGCAGCGCTGCTTTTCCTCCTCATAGGCATGGGCCGTCATGGCGATGATCGGCAGATCCTCGGCGTTCCATTGCTCGCGGATGATGCGGGTGGCGCTGATGCCGTCCATTTCGGGCATCTGCACGTCCATCAGCACGGCGGCATAACCGGCCCCCTTCTCGCGCACCATGTCGCAGGCGATGCGGCCATTTTCCGCGAAATCCACCTTCAACCCGGCATCGTCCAGCAGTTCGGCCGCAATCTCGCGGTTGATCTCATTATCCTCGACCAACAGCACGCGCAGCCCGCGCAGCGCCTCGGCCACCATCGGCAGGGCGGGCGTGGCCGAAGCGGCGACATGAACGACGGGCGCATGTTCCTCGGCGAAGATCTCGGTGATCGTATCCAGCAATATCTTGGGCACGACCGGCTTGGTCAGGAAGGCGGCAACCTTGTCGGTATCGACACCCTGCAACAGATCGTCGGCGCCATAGGCGGTGATGATCAGCGCCTTGGGACAGGGATGCCGCAGCGCTTTGGCGCGCAGCGCATCGACTGTTTCCATCCCGTCCATGCCGGGCATCTTCCAGTCGAGCAGGGCGAGGTCATAGGGCTCGCCCCGTTCGTCGGCATGTTCGATCGCGGCGATCGCCTCGCCGCCCGACGCCACCAGGTCCACCGCCATGCCCCAGCCGGCAAAGACGTCATGGATGATCTGGCGCGACGCCGGATTGTCGTCGGCGGCCAGCACGCGCAGCCGGCGGACATGCGCCGACATCGGCATTTCCAGCCCCATCGCCCGGTCGTCCGCATCCATCAGCATGTGGCAGATGAAGCTGCTGCCCTGGCCGGGTGCGCTTTCGACCGCGATGTCGCCGCCCATCTGCTCGACGATCTGGCGACAGATGGCGAGGCCAAGGCCGGTGCCACCGAACCGCCGCGTGGTCGAACTGTCCGCCTGGGTGAAGGAATGGAACAGCGATTTCTGCTGCTCGGGCGTCATGCCGATGCCGGTGTCGCGCACCGTCAGCTGCAGCCGCACCCGGCCATTCTGCTCGGACGCCGACAGGCCGATGGTGACGGTGCCTTCCTCGGAAAATTTGACGGCATTGCTCATCAGGTTGAGCACCACCTGGCAGAAGCGCATTTCGTCGCCGATAAGCCGCTCGGGCACATCGGCATCGACCCGCGAGACGAGCCTGACCTGCTTCGCCTCGGCATTGGCCGCGACCAGCTGGATCTGGTTCTCGATCGCGCTGCGCAGGGTGAAGGGATGCGCCTCCAGCGTCAGCTTGCCCGCTTCATTTTTCGAAAAATCGAGGATGTCGTTGATCAGCCGCAGCAGCGACACGCCAGCCTGGTTGATCTTGCCGATATAATCCTGCTGCTTGGGGTCGAGGTCGGTCCGGGCGACCAGATGGCAGAAGCCCAATATGGCATTCATCGGCGTGCGGATTTCATGGCTCATATTGGCCAGGAACAGGCTCTTCGCGCGATTGGCCTCCTCCGCCTCGCGGGTCCGTGCCTCCAGCGCCTGATTCTTGGCCAATATCTCCTCGCCCATCTTCTGGTTGCGCTGGAAACTCTCGACCAGCTTGTCGCTCAGCCAGACCAGCACCGCCGTCTGGAAGGCGACGATGCCGGCATGCAGCAGCACCCGTTCCAGATTGCCCTGCCCCGGAAACACCGCATAGGGCAGAAGATAGAGCAGCAGCAGATGATGCAGCGCCGTCGCCGTCGCCGCCGCCAGGATGGCGCGCTTGTCGCACCAGGCGATGGTCAGCGCCAGCATGGCGAAGAAATACATGTGCATGTCCATCTGCCAGGCATGGCCGCGCAGCAGGAACAGCAGGATCGCCGGCTCGCCCATCAGTGCGACGGCGGACAGATAGCGGGTTGCAGGGGCGATCCCCTGGCGCCACCAGGTCAGATGATAGGCCCCCGCCAGCAATGTGCCGCCCAGCGCCGCCGCGATCGGCGAATGGCCCGTAAGCAGGGCCACCGTCGCCAGCAACGGCACATGCGCCCAGAAGAGCGGCACGAGGAAGCGACCGAAATGGAAACGCAGCTTGTCCAGCTCGATAATCATGATGTCTGCCCCCCCGGCAATGGTTCGCCGCATTCGATCCGCGACGGCGTCGCGATCACGCCCCAGGCCCCCGCCCTGCGCAACGCCGCCGCGAAATCCGGCCGGTTCGACCCGGCAATGATGATGTTGGACAGGCGCCCCATGCCGACCAGCCCCCCGTCGGCCGCCCGCACCAGGTTGATCGCCTCGGCCCGCGACGCCCCCCAGGGCGCGATCACCAGATAGCGGCCCGAACCGCTGCCGCTCATGATCCAGGCGGCCGCCAGCCCGACCAGCCCCGCCAGCAACAGCAAAGCCGCAGGCAAATAGGCGGACATGGCGCAGGACGCGTCCATGCTGCCCGCGCGCGCGGGACGGTTCAAACCCTTGAGCAACCCTGCCTCATCCATCGCATTATTAGGCCATGGAAGCATTTTACAATGGTTAAGAGGCCTTTGCCTGTTCTGTTCGCAAAATGATCGCCTGCCTTTCTCGACATGGCCAATATTTACATATGAAATTACAGAAAACGGGCTTGGATTGGCGGCATAATTTACAAGTTATACGTCAACCGCGCGCTCTTTTCTGCAATTCCGGCATCGGCTTGCCCGGCTCGCCCGAACATGGCATCTGCGCCGGCCGAACCCATATTTTTGCCGGACGAGCCCCTGTCTATGGTCGTGTGCAACGCTGCGCCCGGCCCTTGGAGGCGCTTCTCCGGCATCGCCGAGGACAATGCGCCAGCCTGCCCGTCATCCGTCCCTGTCCGACCATCAGCGCACCGGCGATGTCTCCATCGCCGCGACCGCACCCGATCGCGCGTCCCGCCTGGCGGCGCATGGTGCCGCCTGATGCTGTTCGGCCAACTCCATTCCGATATCTTCGCGCTGTTCGCCGGGTCGAACCGCTTTCTCTACGAGCGCGTGCTGATCGGCCTCTATGAAGGCTTCTACCGTTCCGACCTGCATTTCCCGACCCAGGGCGAGGTCGTCCAGCTGATCTATACGCTGCTGGGCGACAATGCGGAGCTGTGGCGCGAGGATGAAAGCCCGGTGGTGCTGGACAAGCTGGCCGCGCGACCGGGCCGCCGCGTGCGCCGGCGCAAGCTGGAAGCCGCCGACGCGCAGGCGACCAGCGCGGCGATGATGCGCGCCCGGCATATCTACAACCGACTGCAGGCAACCGGCTGGATCGAGGAAAGCCGCTATGGCCTGAAGGTCACGGTCGACATGCCGGCCGGCGCCATGCGCCTGGCCGAATTTCTCTGCAGCTTGCGCGAAGGCCTGTCCGACCAGCTTGGCGGCCTTGTCATCCAGGTGAAGAACGAGCTGGAAGCCCTGCAGCGCAATGCGCGGGAAAATGCGCCCGGCCTGCACAAGGCGGCGCGCGACGCCGCCAGCTTCGGCCGCTATCTGCGCAGCGTGCTGAGCGCGCTGCGCGACATCGACAAGCGGGTGGTGGAAAGCGACAGCGTCGGCCGCCGGCTGCGCCATTATTTCGAGGATTTCGTCGAGAAGCTGCTGCTGCAGGATTATGCGGCCATCTCGACCACTTCCCACCCCTATCGCTTCCGCCATCGCATCTTCACCGCGCTGGACGCGATCGAGGATTCGATCGCCGACGTCGCCGCCATCGCCGAAGCCTATAATGAGGCCCGACTGGCGCCCGATCCGTCTGCCGCCCGCGATCTGGTCTATGACGATCTGCACAAGGTGCGGCGCGTGTTCGACCAGATAGAGGAGGCTTTCGAGCGCATCCAGCAGCATCGCAGCCGGCTGGAGACGCGGCTGCGCAACACCGTCCGCTATGCCGGACGGCGCGGCAACAGCTTCCTCCAGCGCAGCGAGCCGATGCTGCTGCAACTCGATCGGCTGCTCGCCCGGACGGATGGACAGGATATGGCGCCGTCCATGTCCGGTCTGCTGGAACCGCGCCGGTCCTACTGGTCCCCCGCCCTGCTTGCTCGGCCGCGCACCTATCGTTCGACGGTTTCGGGCGGCCTGCTGGTCCTGCCGCCGCCCGATCCCCTGCGCGAATGGCGCAAGCGGCTGGACCGGGACTATCTGGCCCGCCTTGCCGTCACGCCCGAACAGGTGAGCCGCTTCCTCGAACGGCGCGTGGCGCCCTTCGGATCGGGCGAGGCCAGCCGCTTCGCGATCGAGACGGTCGATGATTTCCTGACGCTCGAAGCGCTGCGCCTGTCCGTGCTGGCCGCCGATGCCGACGGCCGGGGCAATACCATCGCCAACCATCTGGCGCCCCATTTCCGCTTCTCGGTCGATACCGGATCGACCATCGACAATGACTGGCTGCACTGCGCGGGCTTCACCGTCTCGCGCATCGGCGATGCCGTGACCCCAGAGATACAAGATGCTCAGTGAATTTCAGACCCTGGAGGCGCGCGATCCGCGCCGGATGCACCGCGTGACCCAGGCGATCAGCCAGTTGCTGCGCCATCAGTTCCTGCATGTGCAGGATCGCGGCTCATCGGCGCTGCTCGAAGTCCTGCTCCGCCCCGAGGTCGAGCGGCTGGTGGCGGATTATTTCGAAGTCGCCGGCTACCGGCTGGTGGTGCGCGAAAGCGAGGGCTGGGCCGGCATCCTGCCCGACACCGAACAGATCGGCCATCCGCGCATGCGGATCGACGAGACGCTGGTGCTGCTGCTGTTCCGCCGATTGTGGGAAGAAGGCATCCAGGAAGGCGATGTCGAACGCTATGGCAGCGTGATGGTGACGCTCAACGCCGCCTATGACGCCTATCAGGACATGGTCGCCCGCGCCCGCCGCGCGACGCTGGGCATCAACGAGTTCAAGGCACTGGTCACCGCACTCGACCGCCGGGCGATCGTCCATATGGGCGACATCGACGACGAGATGGAGGACATGCCGATCACCATCCGCGCGCTGATCGCCACCGTCGCGGGCGAGGAGTTCATGGCCCATCTCGAACAATTGCTGGCCGGCGGCGACTATCAGGAAAGCGAGACGGAGGAGCCCGTCATCGATCTGGATGACGCCGACGAGGAGGAGGTCGCATGATGCAGCTTGCCCATATCGCACTGGTGCAATGGCATCTGTTCGGTCGCGAGAACCTGGCCGTCGGCGGCGACACCGCCGTGCTGGGCCAGAACCGCTCCGGCAAGTCGACGCTGATCGACCTCATCCAGGCGGTGATGACCGGCGGTTCGCGGCGCTGGTATCAGTTCAATCGTTCCGCCGGCGAAACCGGCAGCCGCAAGTCGGAACGCACTCTGCGCGGCTATTGCCTCGGCCAGCTCAACGAACATGAATTTCTGCGCCAGGAATCCGTCACCCACATCGTGCTGACGTTCGACGACCCCGACGGCATGCGCCCACCGGTGAGTGTGGGCCTGTGCGTCGAGGCGTCCGCGATCGAGGATGCACAGGTGGTCGGCCGCTATATCGCGCCCGGCGTGCGAGTGGATACCGACCTGCTGATCGAGCATCTGGATGGCGGGCAGCAGCGCTCGGCGCCCTGGAGCCTGGTGCGCGAACGGCTGGAGCAGGCCTGCGCAGCGGCCGGCACCCAGCTCATTCGCCCCGACGGCCCGCGCAACCATATCCGCGAATATATGCGCCAGCTGTTCACCGGCCGGCGCCACAGCGATCCGGATCGCTTCATCCGCGCCTTCGTCATGGCCCTGTCGTTCGAGGATATGCGCTCGGTCGAGGGCTTCGTGCATAATTTCCTGCTCGCCCGGAACGACATCGACATCGGCGAACTGCGCGAGGGCATCCAGCGCTATCGCGACATCCAGAAGGATGTGCATGAGCTGGAACGGCGGCTCGACGCGCTGCGGGCGCTGGCCGAACTCGTGTCGCGCTTCGTCACCTTGCTGGAGCGGGAGGATGTCGCCCGCGGCACCGCCCGCCTCGCCGCCATGATCGAGGCGGGCGCCGCGTTGATCGCCAATCTGCGCGAACGGCGCGACACGCTGGCGGAACTGGACGACATCCAGCAAGACATCGGCCGCTGCGATGCGGAGATCGCGGCACTGGGCGATCGGCAGGACAGCCTGCTCGCCCAGTCCGTGGCGGAGGGTGCTGCCGGCAAGCGTGCCGTGGTCGCCAGCGAACTCAAGGCCGTGGACCTGGCCCGCACCGGCGTCGTGCAACGGCTCGAAGCCCGCTTCCGCGCGGCCGCGCTCGGCGCCAGCCTGCTCGACCATCGCGAGCGGCTTGCCCCCCTGAAGCTCGGCGCCCTGTTCCAGGCGCTGGAGGCGCTGCGGCAGCAGAGCGACGGGCTGGAGCCGCCGACATGGCCGCGCGATCCGCTGGCGATGGAGTATCTGATCGCCACCGCCCGCCGCAGCGCCATCGATAGCGTCGCCAAGATCCAGGAACGGCGCGACCAGGCGATCGCCCAGCGGCGTGGCCTGCAGGACGAACTGGCCGATCTGGTCGCGCGCCGCGACAAGGCGCGCGCCGGCCAGGTGAGCCTGGATGATCGCACCATCCGCCTGATGGCAGCGCTGGAGCGGGAGAATATGCGCCCGCGCACGCTCTGTCAGGTGGCCGAAATCGTCGATCCGCAATGGCGCGAAGCGGCCGAGGCCCTGCTTGGGCGCGACCGCGAGGCGATCCTGGTCGATCCCGAACATGCGTCCCGCGCGGTCGAGATCGTGCGCGCCAACCGTGACGGCTTCCGCGGATGCCGGGTCATCAACAGCCGCCGCCTCGCCGAACAGCCGCCCGGCTTCGACACCGATTCCCTCGCCACCGTCTTTGCCAGCGACGACCCATTGGCGATCGCCTTCCTGCGCTTCCGCACCGGCCAGGTGCGCCTCGCCGGCACCCAGGCGGAATTGCTGGCGGGCGGCCGCGCGATCATGCGCGATGGCGCCTATAATAGTGGCATCGTGGTTGAGGTGCTGCGCACCCGCGACCTCAAGATCGGCCGGGCCGCAGCCCCGCTGATGGAGGCCGAACTGCTTGCCCGGATCGAGGATCGGCAGGCGCTGATCGCCGTCCATGCCGAAACCGAGCGGTTCCACGATGATATTCATCGCAAGCTGCTGCCGCTGATGGCCGATGTCGATCCGGCCGACCGGCTCGACCTGCTGGTCGCCGCGATCGACCAGCATGAGGAAAGCCGCACCGAATTGCAGCACCGGATCGACAAGATCGCGATGACGGTCGATCCGGCGATCCAGCACAATCTGGACAAGGTGAAGCTGCAACTGCGCAGCGCTACCGAGGAAAAGGAAGAACTGATCGGACGGCGCGGCCAGCTTGGACAGGCCAGGATCGAAATCCAGCGGCGGCTGGATGCGGGCGATGCCCAGCCCGGCTCCTGGCTCTGCCTGCGCTCGCGGCGCGCCCTGTTCAAGGATCGGGTGCGCTCATCGGCCAGCCTTTCGATCCTGCGCGAGGCCTATCGCCAGCAGCGCGGACGTCCCCTGCCCCGACTGGTGCAGGAGATGATGAAGCGCGCGGACGAGGCCCGCGACGCCTATCAGGCGTTGCAGGGCGAAATTCGCGAGACGCTGGGCCATTACCGCGCCGATTTCGACAATAGCGCGCCCATTGCCCTGCCCGGCGCGATCGCGACCGAAGTGAAGCCCTGGCTCGCCGCCAATATCGCGGCGCTGGAGGAAAATGAGCTGATCCAGTATCGGCGCCAGGCCGACGAAGCCGCCGAGCAGATCGGCCAGCTGTTCCGCACCGCCTTCATCCATGAGCTGAACGCCCGCTTCAACGATCTGCGTTCGGAGCTGGACAACCTCACCCGCGCGCTGCGGATGCGGCCGCTCCATGGCGAGATCTACACGCTCCATGCCCGTCCCAAGGAGGAATTTGCAGCGCTCCACCGGCTGGCGCGCGAGAGCGAGCATGACGAACTGACCTTCGACGCCCTCTTTGGCCGGGCCGCCCCGCGCGACGCCGAACATGCCCAGGCGCTGGCGGAGGTCGAACGGCTGCTGAGCGACGAGTCCCTCGATTTCTCGGCCTACCAGGATTACCGCAACTATTTCACCTTCGACCTGCGCATGGAGGATGTGAACAAGGGCCGCACCACCAGCTATGACAAGCGCAAGGGCACGGCGAGCGGCGCGGAGCGGCAAGTGCCCTATTATGTGGTGATCGGCGCGGCGCTGGCCAGCATCTATCATGGCGCGCGCCGGCAATATGAGCGGTCGGAACTGGGTCTGGGCCTTGCCGTGTTCGACGAGGCGTTCAGCAAGATGGACGGCCCCAACCAGCGCACCCTGCTCGAATTTTACGACGATATCGGGCTGCAGGTGGTGATCGCTGCGCCATCGGAAAAGCGCGCGGTCGTCTATGAAAATCTCGACAGCGTGATCGACGTGTTCCGCCATGGCGACAATGCCAGCGCCGAAGCCGTCCGCATCAAGCCCCATGCCCGCACCCAGATGCGCGCCGCCAACCCGCAGCATCTGGACGATGCCGCGCTGGCCGAACGGCTCGATCTCTTCGCGCTGGACAGCACGGAATAGGAAAGACCGGCTTCAGGGGCGCCGTCCCGCGCCCCTGAAGCCGCCATTCGATCAGGGGCGGGTCGCCGCCACGCGGATCACGCCCACGCCCTTGACCGTCTCGATCTTCGTGCCGAACGGCACGGACAGGCGCTGCAGCCGTTCCAGGATGCGCGCACCGGTGGTGGCGTCGGCCAGGTGCGGCACGCCCTTGCCCGCGCCCGTCGCATTGACGCCCAGGTCGACGGGATAGAGGCGGATTTCACTCAGCTGCCCATCCTTGTAATGGCTGACCGCGATCACCGTTTCATAGAGGTTGGGATCGCCAAATTCCTTCGCGCCGCGCGCCTGCAGCAGCTCGGGCGCGGTCACGCTGCCCGGCGCGATGCCGAACTGGTCGTACATGTCGGCCGGCAGGTCATCCAGGCTGTTGTTCATCATCGCGAAGTTGCCGAGCGAATAGAAGATCGGCTTGCCCTTGTAGATCTCGATCCCGCGCAGCTGGTGGGGGCCATGGCCGACATAGGCATCCGCGCCGGCATCGATCGCCTGATGGGCCAAGCCCTGGGCGAAATTGGCGGGCGTCTGGCTGGCATTGCCGGGCTCATGATTATGCAACGAGAAGACAGCGAAATTGCCATTCTGCTTGGCCTGGCGCACGGCCAGCATGTTGGCGGCAACATCCTTGGCATTGAGATCATATTCGATCGTCATCGGTGCGGTCGGGGTTGTCGTCGCCCGATATTCGCGGCCCTTCATCTTGACCGGCGCACCGGCCTTGGTGCCCGCCAGCCGGGCGATCGTCGCCAGATCGGTGTCGGACACCAGGCCGACCTCGATGCTGCGGATGGTGTTGGCGCCACCACGGCCGGGCACCTGGCCCAGCGGATCGGAGGCCGGCGACATCGGCGTGAAGCTGGTGGTGGCCGACACCAGCCCGACGCGGCCATGCGGCCCGTCATAATAGGCCGGGGCGCGGGCCGCGGTCATCGAACGGCCGGTGCCGGCATGGACGATATGGGCGCCGTCGAGCAGCGCCAGCGTATCATACAGCCCCTCCACGCCCCAGTCGGTGGCGTGGTTGTTGGCATGGCCGACAATGTCGATGCCCATCTTCGCCACATCGGCCGGGACGGCGGGATCGGCCAGCATCCAGGTGCCGCCCGACTCCGCCTGAGGCGAGCCCTTGAAGGTCTTGAGGTCGAGCGCGGTCGTCTCGAAATTGCCGAAGGTCACGTCCGCGCCGCGCAGGATGCGCAGCATGTCGGGCGACTGCTGCTCGATCGTCGCCAGCATCGGCCGCAGATAGATGAGGTCGCCCACCGCCGCGAAACTGAAATCACCGGCGATCGGGCTGGTCGGCACGCGGCTGGTCGACAGCTGGCCACCGCTTTCCTCTTCCTCGGCATGGGCTGCGATCGGCGCGGTCAGCATCAGCGCGGCGCCGGCCAGCGACAGGCCGCGCACCGCGCGGCGGCGAAGAATCTTGGACAGCATCAACGGACTTCCCCTTTGTAACTTTGTGTCGGGGATAGCCGGTCGGGCTGACATGAACCTGTCGCCGGGACAGGCTTTTCTGTTCGGTGGCGCTATTCGGCGCGAAACGCGATGGTGACGCACAGCCCCCGGCCGGTCCGGCCGTCTGCCAGGCTGATCTGCGCCCCCATCCGGTCGGCGAGCGCGCGGGCGATCGGCAGGCCAAGGCCGGTGCCCGGCGTCGCGCTGTTGCCCGGCATCCGATAGAAGCGGTCCCACACCTTCTCACGCTGAGCCTCGGGAATGCCCGGACCATCATCGTCGATGTCGACCATCGCCTGCCCGTCACGGCGATAGAGATGGACGGTGACCGTGCCGCCCGGCCGATTGTAGCGGATCGCATTGTCGAGCAGATTGCCGATCAGCTCCGCCGCCAGCCCCGGCTGGCCGACTGCCATGGCCGGACCGACCATCGCCTTGTCATAGCCGATTTCGATATCGGCCGGCGCCTGGGCGGCGCGATCGGCGATCACGTCCGCGGCAACTTCGGACAGGTCGAACGGCCCCATGCGCATGTCGCCATCCTCCTCGCTGCGGGCGAGCGCGATCAACTGGCGCAGCAATTGCTCCAGGCTGTCGATGGCGTGGGGAATATCCTGCAACGCCGCCTTGCCCTGTGGCGAGGCCGCGCCATAGCGATCGAGCACGTCGAGATGGACCCGCGCCACGGCGAGCGGCGTGCGCATCTGGTGCGAGGCGTTGGAGGTGAACTGCCGCAGCGAATTGGTCGCCCGCTCCAGCCGCGCCATCAGCCCGTTGAAGGCCGCGACGAACGGCTTGATCTCGACCGGCGTGGCGTCCGCCATTTCCATGCGGAAAGCCGGCGACGCCTCGCGCCGGGCGGCCTCCACCTGCCCCGTCAGGTCCGACAGCGGCCGCAGCCCCCAGCGGATCGCCCACCAGAAGAGCAGCCCGGTGACCAGCAGCACCGCGACGCCGACCAGCAGCACCTGGCGCAGGAACAGCCGCTCATAGGCGGACCGATCATCCAGATAGTCGGCAATCTGGATCGCGATCAGCCTGTCATCACCATAGGCGCGGCGCATCTCGGTCGCGATCCGCACCGGCTTGCCGTGCAGCGTGCCGCTGCGCAGATAGGCCGCCTGGGTGACATAATGGGCGTCCGCCGGATCGAGATAACCGCGCACCAGCGGCGTCTTGCGATAGGCATTCTTGAAGGTCGCGGGCGGATGGCGATCGGTCACGCCATCCCAGTCCGCGCGATAGTCGGCAGGCGGCTTCAGGCTGGGATCGCCGGCGACCAGCCTGTCGCCGCGATAGACGCTGTAATGGACCACCGGCCGGGCGCGGCGCTGGAGCAGGTGGATGACCAGCGGCACCAGCCGCTTCTGGTCGGCGGGCGGGCTGTTATAGGCAAGGCTGAGCGTGCGGACCGACCCCACCAGCACCCGGTCGACCGTGTCCCGCCTCGGTATTGTGATTGACCAGTGCGGTGATGACGGAAAAGACCAGCACCAGCGCCGTCAGCGGCATCATCACCGCGCCGGTCAGGCGCAGCCGCAGCGAGGAAGGCAATTTGCGCATGACGGATGCGGTCAATCAGTCCGGCGCTCAGGCCGCTTCGATCATATAGCCCAGGCCGCGGATCGTGCGGATCGACGGACCTGACGGCTGCAACTTGCGGCGCAGACGGCCGACATAGACTTCCAGCGCATTGGGCGTGACCGCGTCGTCGAAGTTGAACACTTCGGCCGACAGCCTTTCCTTGGCCACCACCTTGCCCGGCCGGCCCATCAGCGTTTCCAGCACCGCCAGTTCGCGCCGGCGCAGGTCGATCATGCTGCCTTCCAGATAGACGGTGCGGCTAGACCGGTCGAAGGTCAGCGTGCCGATGCGCAGCACCGGATCGAGCGTGCCCTGGCTGCGCCGCACCAGCGCGCGGACCCTCGATTCCAGTTCGCGCGGATCGAACGGCTTGGCCATATAATCGTCGGCGCCGCGATCCAGACCATTGATCCGGTCGTCGATCATGTCACGTGCGGTCAGGATGATGATCGGCGTCCGCGCGCCGCGCGCGCGCAGCCGGCTCAGCACTTCCAGGCCGTCCAGATCGGGCAGGCCCAGGTCCAGGATGATCGCGCTATAGGGTTCCTGATCGGCCAGCCGCAGCGCATCCTCGCCGCTGGTCAATATGTCGACGGCAAAGCCCGCGCCTTCCAGCGAGGCCATGATCCCCCGCGCCAGACGCTCATCATCTTCCACCAGCAACAAACGCATTACAGCACTCCTACCGATCCCGGCAGGCACCCTCGATCGACATTAAATTGCGATACGCATCCGCAGCAGGAATGCAAATACCAAATAAAAAGCCCTTATCTTGCCGTTGATTGCAAGATCGGCCGCCTCACCCCTCTCTGTGTCAGGTTCGTGACAGCGACTCCGGTTAGGACTCGCCAGGAAAGACGGACGACGACGGATTTTCCGCCGTACGCGCCGCCGGAAAAAAACAGATCGCAGCGCGGCAAGAGCGCTTCGGGCGCACAAGGGGAAAATAGATATGACGACCGTTCGGTCCTCGCTCGCGGGGGCGCTCATCTGCATGGCTGCGGCACTGCCCGCTGCCGCCATGGCGCAATCGGCCAGCCCGGCCCCGGCTGATGCTGCGTCGCTCGCCCGCCTCGACGCGCTGTTCGCGCGCTGGAACAGCAAGACCGCCCCCGGCTGCGCCGTCGCCGTCTCGCGCAATGGCCAGGCGATCGCCACCCGCGCCTATGGCATGGCCAGCCTGGAACTGGGCGTCCCCCTCACCCCGGACAGCATCTTCGAGGCCGGATCGGACTCCAAGCAGTTCACCGCCGCCGCGACCCTGATGCTGGCCCATGCCGGCAAGCTGTCGCTGGACGATGACATCCGCAAGGTCGTGCCGGAAATGCCCGATTACGGCACCCCGGTCACGATCCGCCACCTGCTGCACCACACCAGCGGCCTGCGCGACTGGGGCTCGGTCGCCGCGATCGAGGGCTGGCCGCGCAACAGCCGCACCGCCGACAATCAGGACATGCTGAACATCGTCGCGCGCCAGAAGGAACTGAACTTCGCGCCCGGCAGCCATTATCTCTACAGCAACAGCAATTATAACCTGCTCGCCATCATCGTCGCGCGGGTCAGCGGCCAGTCGCTCGCCGACTTCACCCAGGATCATATCTTCAAGCCGCTGGGCATGACCCACACACGCTGGCGCGACGACCATGGCGATGTCGTGCCCGGCCGCACCGGCGCCTATGAATTCGACGATGGCGTCTATCGCAACGACCAGGTGATCGAGGACGCCTATGGCAATGGCGGCCTGCTGACGACGGTCGGCGATCTGGTGAAGTGGCAGGCGGCGCTCGACGCCGACACGTTCGGCACCGGCTTCACCGCCGAAATGCAGACGCCGACCAAGCTGAATGACGGCACGCCGATCGCCTATGCGCTGGCGCTGGTGAATCTCGACCATCATGGCCAGCAGGAAGTCAGCCACAGCGGTTCGACCGGCGGCTACCGCGCCTGGATGGCCCGCTATCCGCAGCAGAAGCTCGCCGTGTCGCTGCTCTGCAATACCGGCAATGCCGATACGCCGGTGCTGGGCCGCGATGTCGCCGACATCTTCCTGCCCGCCTACAAGGCCAAGGTCTATACGCCCAAGGGGCCGCTGCCCTCGGGCACCTATGCCGACAGCATGACCGGCTTCCCGGTCCGCTTCGACAGCGACGACAAGGGCAATCTGCGCGCCGACGGCCGGGTGCTGACCCCGGTGGGTCCGGGCCGCTGGGCGCAACGCGAGGATATCTTCGCCTTTGGCAAGACCGGCCTGACGCTGGAACATCGCGAGGGCGAGAAGATCGCCTATCGCAAGGTCGATGCCGTCACCAGTTTCGACGCCAAGCCCTATGTCGGCCGTTTCTGCGGCGTCGACACCTTCGCCTGCCTCAGCTTCAAGCAGCAGGGCGACACGCTGACCTATAGCGGCCCGCGCTGGTACAACACGACGCTCAGCCCTGCTTATGCCGACGTCTTCACCGGCGAAGCCGCGCCGGGCGCCGGCCGCATCACCGTCAAGTTCGAACGCGACGCATCGGGCGCGGTCACCGCGCTGCGCTTTGGCGAAGGGCGTGCCTACGACGTCGCCTTCCGCCGCGTCGCCGACTGATTTTCAGTCATCACACAAGAGCCGCTCGGGTCGCGGCCACAACATAAGCAAGAGCAAAAGGGGACTATTGGAAATGCGTATTGAAGACACTGGATTTCGCCGCCTGCTGATGGCGGGCAGCGCCGGGGCCGCCCTGGTCCTGTCGCTCGCCTCGGCGCAGGTCGCCATGGCACAGGACAGCACGCCCGCCGCCGACGATGACGCCGGTTCGATCGTCGTCACCGGTTCGCGCATCGACCGCAAGGGCTTCGACGCGCCGACCCCGACCACCGTCGTGGGCGAAAGCGAACTGCGCCAGGGCGCCCGTCCCAGCATCGCGCAGGTGCTGAACGACCTGCCGCAGTTCCGCGCGACCCAGTCGCCGGCCAGCACTGTCGCCAACACCAACTCCTCCTCGTCGGCGATGGACCTTCGCGGCCTCGGCGTCACCCGCACCCTGACCCTGCTCAACAACCGCCGCTTCACCGGCTCGTCGGACCTCAACACCGTGCCGCAGGGCCTGGTGAAGCGGGTCGAGATCGTCACCGGCGGCGCCAGCGCAGCCTGGGGCTCGGGCGCGATCGGCGGCGTCGTCAACATCATGCTCGACGATGATCTGGAAGGCCTGACCATCGGCGCGCAGAACGGCGTGTCGTCGCGTGGCGACGGCTATCGCTACAGCTTCGACGGCACCTTCGGCACCCATTTCGCCGACGGTCGCGGCCACTTCATGATCGGCGCCGAATATCAGAATGACGAGGGCATTCTGGACCGCAATTCGCGCAAGAATGTCGGCAGCGCCAACCTCTTCTCGCCGACCACGGGCGACCATGACTATATCCTGGTGCGCGACGTCAACAGCTCGACCACCAGCCTCGGCGGCCTGATCACCTCGGGCACGCTCAAGGGCCAGACCTTCAACTCGGACGGCACGCTGCGCGCCTTCCAATATGGCAGCCAGATCAGCGGTTCGACCATGGTCGGCGGCGAAGGCGTGGCCACCAACGACGAATATGCGCTGACCAACCCCTATCAGCGTGTCAACAGCTATGCCCGCGCCAGCTTCGAGGTTGGCGACGCCACCTTCTGGGCGGACGGCAGCTACAGCCGCATCTGGGCCAAATATCCCTTCTATGCGGAAAACGGCACCTACACCCTGTCGGCCAGCAATCCCTATCTGTCGCAGTCGATCCGCGATCAGCTCGCCGCCGCCGGCGAGACCAGCATCAAGGTTGGCCGCTTCTTCGAGGATTATGGCTATCGCACCTTCGGCTATTATCGCCAGAATGTGGAAGGCGCGATCGGCGTCGACGGCAGCTTCGCGGACGGCAAATGGCGCTATTCGGCCTATTACAGCCATGGCGAAAACCGCAACATGCAGAGCTATGACAACCAGATCACCGGCGCGAACCTGACCGCCGCGCTGGATGCCGTGACCGACAGCAGCGGCAATATCGTCTGCCGCACGGCGCTCACCGATCCGACGACCGCCTGCCGCCCGCTCAACATACTGGGCGAAGGCGCCGCCAGCCAGGACGCGATCGACTATGTGTTCGGCAATGTCGCCCGCGTCGTCTACACCACCAAGCTCGACAGCGCCGGCGCCAGCCTGCGCGGCGATCCCTTCTCCACCTGGGCCGGCCCGGTTTCGGTCGCCTTCGGTGCGGAAGCCCGCTGGGAAGAGCAGGTCACCAACAGCCTCGACGCCACCTCGGCCGCCAAGGGCTTCAGCCGCTTCAACTTCTCGCCGCTCGACGGCGGGTTCAACGTCCAGGAAGCGTTCGGCGAAGTCGCCATCCCGCTGCTCGACCAGCCGTTCAGCAAGCTCGATGTCAACGGTGCGGCCCGCTACAGCCGCTACAGCACCAGCGGTGGCATCTGGTCGTGGAAGCTGGGTGTGACCGATCGCATCTTCGACAATCTGCTGCTGCGCGTGTCGCGTTCGCGTGACATCCGCTCGGGCAGCCTGGCGGAACTCTACACCACCACCACGACCAGCTTCACCACGGTCGCGGAAAATGGCAGCACCTACTCGATCACCCGCTATGGCGGCGGCAATGCGAACCTGAAGCCCGAAATCGGCAGCACGCTGACCGCCGGCGCGGTGTTCACGCCGACCTTCCTGCCGGGCTTCAACCTGTCGGTCGACTATTACAACATCAAGCTCAAGGACGCGATCACCTCGCTGGGCGCGCAGGACGTCATCAGCGGTTGCGCCAACGGCAATACCGACCTGTGCAGCCAGATCGTGCGGGACAGCTCGGGTGCACCGACCACCATCTACACCACCTATATCAACCTGGCCGAGTACAAGACCGCCGGCGTGGATATCGAGGCCAGCTACACCCTGCCGCTGAGCAAGGTGAGTGGCGGCCTGGGCGGCACGATGCGCTTCCGGGGCCTCGCCACCTATGTCGACAAGGTGCTGATCAACGACGGCATGACCAGCGTCGACCGCGCCGGTGACGTGGGCGACAATGTCAGCTTCGGCACGCCGCACTGGCGCGCCACCGGGTCGATCAACTACAGCAGCCAGGACGTCTCGGTCGACGCCCGCGTCCGCTATGTCGGCGGCGGCAAGTTCAACCATGCGCTGGATATCGCCAACAACGACATCGCCGCCCGCGTCTATGTCGACCTCGGTGCCCAGGTGAATGTCGACAAGTTTACCCTGTTCGCCAACGTCAACAACCTGTTCGACCGCGATCCGCCGCTGACCACCTATGGCGCGATCCATTATGACACGATCGGCCGTTACATGACGGTCGGTGCCAAGGTTCGCTTCTGATCCCTGGCTGATCGATGTGCGCGGGCAACCCCTTGCCCCCTGCCCGCGCACATTGAAAACCCGCCTTCGAACGACCGGCACCCATGCGGCGGGCTTTCATGCGCCGCTCCGCTGGGCTAGCACGCGCTATCCATCCGGTGCAGGATCATGGACGTTCGATGCTCACGGTTCGACAGATAGAAATTTTCCGCGCCGTCATGATTACCAAGACGGTCAGCGGCGCCGCGCGAATGCTCGGCACGTCCCAGCCCGGCCTCAGCCGGATGCTCGGCCATATGGAAGACCGGCTGCAGTTCCGCCTGTTCGACCGCACCCGTGGGCGGCTGGTGCCGACCCAGGAAGCGGGCGTGCTGTTCGAGGAGATCGAGCGCGTCTACAAGGGCTTCGACGATCTCGCCCATGTCATCCGCCGGCTGGCCAAGGGGGAGGATAAGACCTTTCGCGTCGGCGCATCGCCCTCGCTCGGCCATTCGATCCTGCCCCAGATGCTGGCCCGCCTCAGCGCCAATTATCCCGGCCTCACCATCCAGTTCGACATTCTCTCGGTCGAGCAGGCGATCGATTATCTCGCGCTCCAGCGCGGCGAATATGCGCTGACCGTCTTTCCGATCGACCATCCCAACATCCTGTCCAGCCGGATCGGCGCCGGACGCATGGTCTGCGCCGTGCCCAGCCATCATCCGCTGGCGGATCGCGACCGGATCGGCGTGGCGGACCTCGCCGGCGCGCAACTGCAATCCTTCCGCCCCGACACGCCCCATGGGCGGATCATCGCCGACATGTTTGCCCGCGCCGGGCAGGAACCGGACGTTTCCACCTATATCCGCTTCGCCGAAACCGCGGTCGCCTTCGTCGCGAACGGCATGGGCGTGGCGCTGGTCGACAGCTTCACCGCGATGCAGCCCCATGCCGACACCGTCCGCTTCCTGGAATTTGAAGACCCCGGCGTGCTTCCGGTCTATATCAACCGCAATATGGAATCGCCGCGCGCCATCATCGGCGAAACCTTCGAGGAGATTGCCCGCAGTGCGATGCTCGCCCTGCCGCGCCAGCCAAAGCCATAACATAGCGATATAGCGAAACGCATCAGGAGCGGTGGAAATTACCTATTGAATGGATGAGGCATAGCCATCCGCAGAATAGAAGCCGACAGGCCACCGGACAAGCAAGGCAAGGGCGCAGGGCGCCGCGAGAGGATGAAAGGCATTATTCGAGATGGCCAGCTATTCCGCCACCGGCAGCGTGTCCGTGCGGCCTTATGTGACCGTTGATGGCAGGGCTGCACCCGTCGCGTCGGACAGCCAATGGACCGCGCGCCAGATACTGGTCGTCGCCATCTGCTTCATCCTCAACATGCTCGACGGCATGGACGTGCTGATCCTGTCCTATATCGCCCCCGCCCTGTCGACCGACTGGCAGGTGACACCCGAACGGCTGGGCGTGGTGTTCAGCGCCGGGCTGGCCGGCATGGCCGCCGGCGGCCTGCTGATCGCGCCGATGGCCGACAGGTTCGGCCGCCGCAAGCTGATCCTGGCCTCGCTGGTGATGATGGCCGGCGCCATGTTCGGCTCGGCCATGGCCGCCAATATCGGCGAACTGATCGTCAGCCGCTTGATCGTCGGCATCGGCATCGGCACGGTGCTGGCCAGCATGGCGGCGCTGACCGCCGAATATGCCCCGCCCCGGCATCGCACCTTCGCGGTCGGCTTCCTCCAGGCCGGCTATCCGGTCGGCGCCACCATCACCGGCTTCGTCGTCGCCAACCTGCTGCCCATTTACGGCTGGCAGGCGATGCTGCTGGGCGCGGCAATCCTCTGCACCCTGTCCCTGCCCTTCGTCTGGCTGCTGCTGCCCGAAAGCATCGACTTTCTGCTGACCCGCCAGCCCAAGGGCGCGCTGGAAAAGGCCAACCGCCTGCTCCGCTCGATGGGCCAGCCGGCGGTCGATACGCTGCCCGCCAGGAAGGTGCATGAAGCCAACAAGGCCGGTGTGCGCGGCCTGCTGACCGATGGCCGCGCGACCGGCACCATCCTGCTGTGGATGGCTACCATCTCCGGCTTCATGACGCTCTATTTCGTCATCAGCTGGATCCCCAAGCTGGCGGTCGAGGCCGGCCTGCCGGCCAAGGACGCCATCTATGCCGGCGCCATCTACAATATCGGTGCCTTTGTCGGCGTGACACTGATCGGCATAGCCGGCACCCATTTCGACCTGCGCCGTCTGATCCTGGGCTATATGTCGGCCGCCGCCGTCACGCTGGTCCTGTTCGGATCGGTCACCATGCCGCTGATCGCGACGCTCGCCACCGCCTTCCTGATCGGCGTCTTCGTCCAGGGCGGCTTCAACGGCTGCTACCCGCTCGCCGCCAGCCTCTATCCGCCCGAAGCACGCGGCACCGGCATCGGCTGGGCCATGGGCGTCGGCCGGATCGGCGCAGTGATCGGGCCGATGCTGGGCGGCTTCCTGCTCGCGGCGAAAGTCTCACTGCCTGTCATCTTCGGTGTCTTCGCGGTGCCAGCCGTCATCGCGGGCATCTGCGCCGCGATGATCCGCCTGCCCAAGGCCGACTGACCGCCCCTCTTCCAAGGATAATGCCATGTTCCAGTCCCCCGCGCCCGTCGCGGATCGCCCCCGCGCGTCCATTCTCTGCGGCCTGATCGGCCAGGGCATCGCCGGATCGCGCAGCCCGCACATGCACGAGACGGAGGCAAAGGCGCTCGGCCTGACCCTCGTCTACCGCATCCTCGATGCCGATCGGATGGGCTATGACGCGGACGACCTGCCCCGCCTGCTGCCGATGCTGGGCGCGATGGGCTTTGACGGGATCAACGTCACCCATCCCTTCAAGCAGGCGGTCATCCCCTTGCTCGACAGCCTGTCCGACGCGGCGCGGGCATTGGGCGCGGTCAACACCATATTGTTCCGCAACGGCCGGGCGCATGGCGACAATACGGACTGGTCGGGCTATCGCGCCCATTTAGTCGCAGGCCTTGCCGATCGCCCGCGCGGCCGGATCGCGATGATCGGTGCAGGCGGCGCTGCGGCAGCGGTCGGCTATGCCCATCTCGACCTTGGCGCGACGCATCTTGCCATCGTCGATCCGGCACAGGACCGCGCGGCGGCGCTGGCCGATCGGCTTGGCGCGCTCTTCCCGGCGGCGCAGGTGCAGGCCATGGCCCATGCGGCCGATGCCATAGCCGGCGCCGATGGCGTGGTCCAGACCTCCCCGATCGGCATGCTCAGCCATCCCGGCCTGCCCTTCGATCCCGATCTGCTGACGCCCGATCAATGGGTGTCGGACATCATCTATTTCCCGCTGCACACCCCGTTGCTGGTGGCGGCGCAGGCCAAGGGCTGCGCCATACTGACCGGCGGCGGCATGGCGGTGATGCAGGCGGCCCATGCCTTCGCCCTGTTCACAGCGGTCGCACCGGACAGCAACCGCATGCTGGCGGACTTCGCCCGCGCGACCGATGCGGCTGTCGCGCCATGATCGCCGACAGCCCGCCCGCCATCGTCCTGCCCGTCCAGGTCGCCGAAGCGGTGAAGCCCGCGCCGCAATTGCAGGGGCCGCCCGCCGGACCACAGACGCCCCCACCCCCGCCGCCGGCCGCGCCCCAGGCCGGCTGGCGCACACGGCTCAAGGACAGCGGCGTCAACCTCACCTTCTCCTATGTCTCCGAAAGCGCCGCATCGATCAGCGGCGGGCGCGATCAGGGCGCAGCCTATACCCAGCAATTGCTGGCATCGGCGGTCGTCGACACCGGCAAGGCGTTCGGCCTTTCAGGCGGGAAGATCATCGCGACGATCATCCATCGCAAGGGGCAGGATCTGACCGCGACCCGCATCGGCAATCTGTTCGAGGTGCAGGAACTGTTCGGCGGCGGGCAGGATCTGCGCCCGGCGGAACTGAGCTATGAGCAGCAGTTGAACGGCGGCCGGACCGCGCTCAAGATCGGCCTCTATCATACGGGCGACGATTTCGCGACCTTGCCCTCGGGCTGCCAGTTCCAGAATTTCGCCTTCTGCCCGCGCCCGACCACGCTCTTCTACAATAGCGGCTTTTCCGGCTTCCCGATCCCGCGCTGGGGCATCCGCGCCCGGCAGGACATCGGCCATGGGCTGAGCATCAGCGTCGCCGCCTTCGAAGTGAACAGCATCCGCGCCCAGACCGGCAATGGCTGGCAACTGGCGCCGCGTTTCGACAGTGTCGTCCTGCCGGTCGAACTGGGCTGGAAATCGGGCCAGGGCGCGGGGCAATTGCCCGGCCTGGTCCGGGTCGGCGGCCTCATCGACACGACCGACAAGCCCGACGTCTATGCCGACGCCAATGGCGATTCCTACGCCCTGTCCGGCCTCGCCCCGGCCACCCGGCGCGAACGGTGGAGCGCCTGGGCCATGGCGGAAAAGATGATCGTCCGCTTCGGCCCCGGCGAACGCGGCCTGTCGCTGTTCGGCACCATGACCCTGTCCGACCGGGCGACCGCGCGCGTGCCCCTGTTCCTGAGCGGCGGCTTCGTCGCGCGCGGCCTGTGGGACAATCGGCCCAGGGACAATTTCGGCCTCGGCCTCGTCTATGCCAGGGTCAATCCGCGCATCGCCGATCGGCAGCGCGACCAGCAGATGCTGGGACAGGATGTCGATCCGCAGCGCTGGGAAGCAAGCGGCGAAATCTTCTATGGCTGGCAGGCGACCCGCGCATTGCTGCTGCGCCCCAACCTCCAATATATCCACCGCGTCGGGGCGACGAGCCGCTATCCCGATGCGGTGGTGGCCGGCATGACGATCAAGCTGATCCTCTGACCCCGCTCAATCGACCGGGTTCTCGGCGCGGAACCGGTTCTGTGCGGCCAGCCGGACGCCGGCATTGGGTGCGCCATAGCCCGTATAGCCACGATCGCGCTGGACGAACTCGAAGAAGAACAGCTTGTCGAAAGCGCGGCTGTAAAGCTGCCAGAAGCCGTGCCCATCGGCGTCCTCGTCATAGAGGATGCCCAGCGCCTGCATCCGAGCCACCAGCGCATCGTCAAAGCCGAAGCGCGCGGCGATGTCCGCATAATAATTGGCCGGGATGGTCAGCACCGCGGCGCCCTCATCCCGCAATGCCTGCGCCGTCGCGAAGATATCGTCGGTCGCCAGCGCCACATGCTGATAGCCGCCGCCAATCCCCTGGTCGAGGAAGCGGGACGACAGCGTCTCGCGCGCGTCCGACGCATTGAGTGTCACGCGGAAGGCGCCGTCGGGCGCCTGCAAGGCCTGGCTATGCACCAGTCCCGACGGATCGATCACATCCTGCGCCGCCTTGGCCTCCAGCCCGAACAGGGCGCGCCAGTAAAGCTGCCAGGACAGGAATTCGTCATTATGGACGACGGCGGCGAGATGGTCGAAGCCATGGGCATGGACCGGCGCATCGGGCGCTGCCTCGATCGCTTGGAACTCCCGTGCCCACAGCCCTTCGACCTCATTATCGTCGATCAGATAGACCAGGCTGCCGCCGACCCCGCGCAGCGCCGGCATCGCCATCCGGCCGGGGCGGCCTTCCGCGCTATAGGCCTTGATCCCCAGCGCCGCCGCGCGCGCCTGCACCGCCGCCTTGTCCCTCACCCGCACGCCGATCGCGCAGATGGACGATCCATGCGCCGCACGATAGGCGCTGGCAAAGCCCTTGGGTTCGGCATTGATGACCAGGTTGACGCCGTCCTGGCGCCATCTCGTCACCTTCTTCTGGCGATGCTCGCCGGCAAGGCTGAAGCCCAGTGTCGTCAGCGTGCGGCCCAGCCGCGCGGAATCGGCGCTGGCGGTGGTGAATTCCACGAATTCGGCGCCCAGCACCGGCTCCGGCGCGGGCATGGTCGACGGGCGCCCCAACTGCCGCAGCGCCGCATCGCGCACATAGTCGAGCGAACGATGCCCGTCCTCCGCCACCAGCGTCGCCGCATTGGAGCGGAACCGGTCGTTGAAGATTTCCAGCGACAACGGCCCGTCATAGCCAGTGGCCAATATCTCCGCGACGAAGCCGGCGACATCCAGCCCGCCCTGCCCCGGCAGGTTGCGGAAATGGCGGCTCCAATAGAGCAGGTCCATGTCGAGCAGCGGCGCATCGGCGAGCTGAACGAAGACGATCTTGTCGCCACGGATATCGCGGATGCTGTCGCTCGGAATCTTGCGCGACAGCGAATGGAAGCTGTCGAGGATGATGCCGATATGGGGATGGTCGACCTGCTCGACGATCGACCAGACATCGCGATGATCGAACACATGCCGGCCCCAGGCCAGCGCCTCATAGCCCACCAATATGCCGCGCTTGGCCGCCCGCTCGCCCAGATCCCGGAAATCGTCGACGATCCGCTCCCGTTCGCCCAGAGAGGCAGGCGAGCAGTTGGAGCAGACCAGGATGCGATCGGTGCCCAGTTCGCCCATCAGGTCGAACTTGCGCTCGGCCCGGTCGAAGGCGCGCTGGCGCAGCGCGCCCGGCATCCCCTCGAAATCGCGGAAGGGCTGGTAGAGCATGCAGGCAAGGCCCAGATCGTCCAGCATGCGCCGCACGTCTCGCGGCGCCAATTCCGACCCGATCAGGTCATTCTCGAATATCTCGACCCCGGCAAAGCCGGCCGCGGCAGCGGCACGCAATTTCTCTTCAAGCGTGCCGCGCAGCGAAACGGTGGCGATGGCGTTGGACATGGGGGATCTCCTTGAAGCCCCCTTATCCCACAGCCCGGCACCGCCATTTAACCGCTCAAGACCGACTATCCCATAGCATAGAGTTATAGGATGGCCGCCCGGATCAGGACGGGATCAGTCCCTTGCCCGCGAGACGGCCGCGTTCGGCCGCGACCTGCGCCGCGGTCTGCTTGCCGCCGGCGCGCACCTTGGCGACCTCCGCCGCGGTGAAGGGCGCGGCGGGCTTGGCCGCCTTCTTGAGCGACACGGCATGATTCAGCACATCGGCAATATCCTGATCGGACATGGTGCCCATGCCGGGCATCAGGCCGGTGATCTTCCTGTCGTCCACGGTGATCGGGCCATAGATGCCATAGAGCAGCACCATGGCGAGATAGCGCCGCCCCTCCGGGCTGGTCGCGATCTGCGCGACCCGGCCGTTGAGACGCGGAAACTGGCCCGGCAGGCCCGCGCCCGAGGGCTGATGGCACATGGAGCAGCGGTTGGCGAAGGTCTGCGGACCAGTCGCCTGTGCCGCCCCCGGCAAACCTACCGCCGCAACCGCCAGCAGAGAGAATATGACGCGCTTGATACCCTGAATCATCGCCTGAAATGTCCCCGCACATATGGACGTTTACCCCGGAAGCCGCCCCCGCCAGGGTGCCGCACCGGATTTCACGCCTCTTCCCAAGATTATGTGGATGCGCAAATACTGGACAGTCTTCAAATATTCGTCAAGCCCGCCGTTGCGAGCGATGCGCAAAGGGTGGCGAACCGGGCCGCGCCGTGGTAGGAGGGCCGCCAAGGCAGATGTGATATGATACTCGCTCCCTCACGGCCCGGCATCTATGCCCGCGGGTCCGAAACGGTGGACCAGATCCTCAAGGCAGCACTGGACGTGCTGATCGACGAGGGTGCCGATGCCTTCACCCTGCGCCGCATCGCCGCGCGCTGCGACATGAAGGTCGGCAATGTCAGCTATCATTTCCCGCGCAAGGAAATGCTGATCCAGGTGATGCTGGACGAGATGCTGGAATCCTATGACAAGCTGCTGGAGGAGATGGTGCGCAAGCCCGGCCTCACCGCCGAGGAACGGCTCAAGCTGGTCATCATCCTGTGCCTGGAGGATATCCAGACCAAGCGCACCACCCATTTGTTCACCGAACTCTGGGCGCTCGCCAACCAGAGCGAGTTCGTCGCCGACCGGGTGCGCCTGTTCTACAGCAAGGTGCATGAGGTGATCGGCGAATATGTGGCGCAGATCAATCCGGCCCTGTCCCCGGACGAGGTGCATAGCGTCGCCCTGTTCATCAGCGCGTCGATGGAAGGATCGACGCCTTTCCTGGGGCATCAGAAGCCCTGGGCGGCCAAGATGCCGGTCTTTACCGCGCTGGCGGCAATGTCGTTCGTGCATCTTGCCAAGACGGTGACTTCGCGCGATCTTGCAGGGCTGATGACAGAAGCGGCCTGACGCCGCCCCAAGGGGGAGAGATGGTCTGAACGGCAGGGGCGCCACCGGCGCCTGTTCATGCTGTGGGGGCCATCATGACGCAAAGCCGTATATTGCCCGGATGGGCACCGGACCGGACCATCGCCTGCATCGCCGCCGCCGCGCTCGCGCTGCTGCAACCCGGCATCGATCCCGTCTTCCTCACCCTGCTGACCGCTGCCACCCGGCTTGATCCATCCGACCATGGCTGGATCGTCGGCGCGACCCAGGGTGGCATGGCGATCGGCGCGATCCTCGTCTGGCGCGGCGGCGCGCACCTGCCGGCCGGCGCGCCGGCCTTCGCCGCGCTGATCGCGCTGGCCGCCAGCCTGATAACGCCGGCGCTCGACGAACTGGCAACGCTCATCGCCGCGCGCGGTCTGTTCGGCGTCGGCATGGGCGTCGCCTATACCCACGCGATGAGCGCCGCCGCCTCGCAGCGCCCGACCGGCGCCTATGCCGCCGTCTTCCTGGTCCAGTTGCTGCTGTCCACCCTGGTCGCGCTGGCGCTGCCGGCGATCGGCGACAGCGCCGGGCCGGCCGCTGCGCTGCGCCTGCTGGCGCTCGCACCGATCGGCGTGCTGCTGCTCAGCCTGCTGATGCCGGCCGCCGATCCGGCGCAGACGCCCACCGGCGACGCCAATGAACGCGCGCCCACCCCGGCCCGCGCCTGGGCGCTGGCCGTTGCCCTGTTCTGCTTCATCGCCGCCACCATGATGATCTGGAGCTTTTCCGGCGCGCTGGCGCTGGCCGCCGGCATCGACGACAGCGTGATCGGCGAGGCGGTGGCGATCGGATCGGTGATCGGCGCGCTAACCGCGATCGCGCTGATGCGCGAACAGAGCATCGTGCCGCTGCCGCTGACCGGCCTGCTGTGCGCCTTCTGCCTGCTTGCCCCGCTCGCCCTCACCCGCCCCGGCGCACCGACCCTGTTCATCCTGGCGATCGGCCTGCTCAATATCGGGTCGACCGCCACCATCATCCGCTTTTCCGGCCTTGCCACGGCAGCGGGCGGCGGCAGTCCGCTGTTCCGCCGCTTCGTCGCCTGCGTCCACAGCCTGGGCATGATCGCCGGGCCGGTGGCGGGATCGCTGCTGTCCGACGGGTTGGGGCAACAGGGGCTGGTCGATGGCGCGCTGGTCGCGCTCACCGGCGGCTGTTTCGCGCTGCTGGTCGCTGCTGCCCCCGACAGGCTGCGCCTGCCCCGGATCGAGGGCGTGCACGAGATTATCGCTTAGTTTTGCTGCGGCGCAAAATTATTTTGCGGGGAGCGCCTCCACCCCCTTGACCAATCCTTGACACTTGTCCAGCCTTCATTTCAGCGCCGGAACGCGGACCAGATGAGTCCAGCGCCGCCGCACCGATCAAGGGGGATCACACCAGATGTCGAGCGCCGCCGTCAGGGGATTTTTCGCCACCGCCGCCATGGGTTTCGCCCTGTGCGCAGCCATCACCGTCCATGCCGCGCCCGCCGACACCACGGCCGCGCTGGAGCCGGAAACGTCCGATGTGGTGACGATGGAGCCACCCAAGCCCAACTGGTTCTTCGTCGACGGCGGATGGGACATGCCGGGCACCAGCATCTTCGACGGCGACAGCGGCAAGATGGTGGGCATGGTCGAAACCCGGCGCCTCGCAGACATGGCAATCGATCCGGCCGGCAAATATTATTATGTCGCCGAGACGATCTGGTCGAAGGGCGATCGCGGCACGCGGCAGGACATGGTGTCGGTCTATGACACGCGCGAACTGAAGCTGGTCACCGAAATCACCATTCCCGACCGCATCCTGATCGGATCGCGCAAGAACAATTTCATCATCAGCGATGATGGCAAGACCGGCTTCGTCTATAATCTCAGCCCCGCCTCCTCGGTGAACATCGTCGATCTGGTGAAGCGCAAGTTCGTCGCCAATGTCGAAGTGCCCGGCTGCGCCAGCATGATGCCCAATCCGGGCGTCGGCTTTTCCGCGCTCTGCGCCGACGGATCGCTCGCCACCGTGAAGCTGACTGGCAGCAAGGCCGACATCACCCATAGCGCGCCCTTCTTCTCGGCCACCGACGATCCGATCTTCGACAATTTCACCTATGACCGGAAGAAGAAGGAAACGACGTTCCTCAGCTACACCGGCCAGATCTGGACCGCGAAGCTTGGCCCGGCGCCGACCATCTCCGCGCCCTTCTCGATCCAGGCGGCCGCCGGCATCCGGCCGGGCGAAACCAAGCCGCTGGAACTGAACTGGTATCCGGGCGGGCGCCAGCCGATGGCGCTGCACCGCGCCACCGGCCATCTGTTCGTGCTGATGCACATGGGCGAATATTGGTCGCACAAGGCGTCGGGCACGGAAGTGTGGGAAGTCGATCTCGCCACGCAGAAGGTGGTGAAGCGCCGCCCGCTGGAAGAGCCCATGAACAATATCGAGGTCACCCAGTCGGACAAGCCGCTGCTGATCATGGACGGCGAGAAGGGCACGGCCCTCGTCATCGACCTCGCCACCTGGGAAGAAAAGCACAAGATCGAGAAGGCCGGCGGCAGCACCATCACGGTCGCGGACCCGTCCTGACCATGACACTGGGTCTGGCGATCGCCGCGCTGGCGGCTGCCATCGGGATCGGCCTCATCCTGTTGCAGGCGGGCCTGTCGAAGCTGCGCCACCGTGTCCTGCTGCCCGGCGTGATCGCCAATTACCGGCTGCTGCCGCCGGCGCTGGTCGCGCCCGCCGCGATCCTGCTGCCGCTGGCGGAGATCGCCATCGGCGCCACGCTGATCGCCGGTCTTGCCCCGGTGCCGGTGCTGCTTGCCATGCTGCTGCTTAGCCTCTTTGCCGGCGCGATGGCGATCAACATCGCGCGCGGGCGCAGCCATATCGACTGCGGCTGCGGCCGTTCACAGTTACGCCATCCGATCGGCTGGCCGCTGGTGATCCGCAACCTGCTGCTGGTCGCGCTCGTCGCGCCGCGCCTGCTGCCCGCCCCGCCACTGTCCGTGCTGGACATCGCCACCGCCGCCGCTGGCGGCATCGCTCTGTTCCTCGCCTTCCATCTGCTCGGCGCCATCCTGGCGCTGATCGCCACGCCCGCTGCCGCCTACCGGAGATAGAAGACCTATGCTGACCTCGCTCATCATCGCGCAGATCCTGTCCTGGGTCGCCATTTTCGCGCTCGGCATCGCCCTGCTGGCGGTCGCGCGGCAGGTCGGCGTGCTGCACATCCGCGTCGCGCCCGCCGGCGCGCTCGCCACCAGCGGCGGCCCAGCGGTGGGCGACGCCATCGTCAAGATCGATACCCGCACCATCGACGGCGCGCCCGTCACGATCGGCGGCCATGCCCATGGCACGGCGCTGCGCCTCTTGATGTTCGTCTCCGCCCAATGCCCGCTGTGCAAGAATATCATCCCGATGGCCAAGTCCTTCGCGCGGGACGAGCGGGTCGCGCTGACCTTCGTGGGCGACGATGATGTCGCCGCCCAGCGCGCGATGATCGCCCAGCACGGGCTGGAGGCCTATGCCTTCGTCAACGGGCCGGAAGCGGGCCAGGCCTATGGCGTCGCCAAGCTGCCCTTCGCCGTGCTGCTCGATGCCGAGGGCACCATCCTGTCCAAGGGACTGGTCAACAGCCGCGAGCATCTCGAAAGCCTGGTCGTCGCCCATGAAATGGGGATCGCCACGGTGCAGGATTATATCGGCTCGCTCAAAGCGCAGGCGGCCTGATCGCAAGTTCAAAGGGGGTCCGTGACATGAAGAAGTTCGACGCCGACGCCATGGGGGAAAAGCTGCTGCGACGCCTCGCCGGGGGGACATCCCGCCGCTCGATGCTCTCGCGCCTGGGGGCCGCCCTGGTCGCTGCGCCCGCCTTCCCGCTGCTGCCGGTCAGCCGCGCCGAAGCGGCCAAGCCCGACCGCTCGCCCGAGGCCAAGACCGCCTTCGCCCGCACTGCGCAGAGCAAGGACGAGACCAAGTGCGACTATTGGCGCTATTGCGCGATCGACGGCGCACTCTGCACCTGCTGCGGCGGCGGCATCCATAGCTGCCCGGCGGGTTCGGAGCCCTCGCCCGTCTCCTGGGTCGGCACCTGCATCAACCCGGACGACGGCAAGGCCTATCTGATCGCCTATCGCGACTGTTGCGGCAAGCCCGCCTGCGGCCAGTGCGGCTGCGACAATACCGATCGCGAAACCCAGCTCTACATGCCCCAGCTCAACAATGACGTGATCTGGTGCTTCGGCACCAGCAGCATGGAATATCATTGTTCGACCGCCGTGCTGGTCGGTGCGGCCAGCTGAAGGCCGGCAGGACATGCGGCATGTGCTGCTGATCGGATCGCTGGCGCTGCTCGGCGCGGTCGGCATCGGCCGCGCCGCCCTGCCGCCGATGGGCCTGTTGCCCAGCGCTATCACCGATCCCGATCTCGCCCGGTCCGACTATGTCGAAAATTGTGGCGGCTGCCACGGGGTGCAGGGCAGCGCCGCGCCCGCGGCCCTGCCCGAACTGCGCGGCCGGGTCGGCTGGTTCCTCTGCACCCCCCAGACCCGCGCCTATCTCATCCGCCTGCCCAATGTCGCGCTCAGCCGGATCAAGGATAACCAGCAACTGGCCGACATGATGAACTTCGTCGTCTTCGGCCTGGGCGGCGGCAGCGTGCCGCAGGGCAGCACGCCCTTCACCGCCGAGGAAGTCGCGCATGAACGACGCTTCGCCCTGTCCGCCGCCTCGCTGACCGCCGAACGCGCCCGCCATGTCGAAACCGCGATCCGCAAATGCCATGCGCCCGCCTCGCTCAGGGAGATGTTTCCGTCTGCAGGGCGATAGCGCTGCCACGGGCATCGCTGTCCTACACGCCGCTTTTCTGATCTATCCCTCGCCATGCGACAAAGGCTGTTCCCCCTCGCCCAACCCGGCCGCCCGGCGCGTGGCAGGCGCTATGTGGCGCGCGGCTGTCGCGTCATGGGCGCGCGACAGGGGCAAGGGCGACGCGCTTCCATGCCCCTGCCCCCATTACCCCCGGCGCGGCACAGGCGCGTTACCGACGCGTCGCAGGTGCGCGACAGGCGCAAACACCCCCAACAGGCCGTTTACACTGTGAACTTCGGCAGACGCGCGCCCGATCGCGGGCGCCGCCATGCTTCAGAATGTCGCCTTCACCCCGGCATACCAGCGGCGTGGCGCGCCCGCGCCATAGGCCCTCGGGTCGCTCGCCCCCGGCGCCTCGTCCAGTTCGATCTCATCCACCTCGGTAAAGGTGCCGAAGGTCGCATAGTGGCGGTCGAACAGGTTGCGGACCTCGCCGAACAGGGTGACGCCGGGAATGATGTCGATGCCGGCGCGGATATTGGCGATCAGGTAGCCGGGCACTTTGGCATTCCGGTTGGCCTCGTCACCGACCAGATATTGGCCCGACCGGGCGATCAGGTCGCCGCCGACCGACCAATGGCGCTGACCGCCCATGATGCCAACATAATCCAGCGTCAGGGTCGCACTATGGCGAGGGATACCGGGCAGGCGATCGCCCTTGCCGACGTCGATCGTGCCGTCGTCATTGGCCTCGGGATTGGCCGGGCTGCTCAATGTCAGCGCGCTGCGATAGGTGGCATCGGTGAAGGCATAGCTGAGGCCTGCGGTAAATCCGCCCCGCGCCGCCTTGACCGATGCCTCGACACCCTGGCGCCGGGTCTTGCCGATATTCTGGAAATAGGCCCGACCGCGAATGTCCGACGCAATATATTGGATGTCGTCATGATTGCCGGTGCGATAGGCGGAAACCAGCCAGTCGGCGGTCCATCCCCCGACGGCGAAGCGGCCCGAACCGCCCGCCTCCCAGCTTTTCGCCACCACCTGCTTGAGCGGCGGATCGGCGATGAAGAAATTGGTCAGGCTGCACGGCGCATTCTCGTCGGCGCAGGACAGTTCGGCCGGGGTCGGCGCGCGGTTGGTCTCGGCATAGCCGACCCGCAGCGACAGCCCGTCCGAAACCCGATAATCCAGCTCCGCGCCGGGGTTCAGCCGCTGAAAATTGTGCCGCCCGTTCAGTGCCGTGCCGATCTGGTCGACCAGCTCGATCCGCGCATGGTTCCAGCGCAGCCCCAGTTCCGCCGTTAGCCCCGGCGCCAGCGGCAGCCGGTCCTGCACGAAGACACCCCAATAATCGGTGTGTGCGACCAGCCCGACCGGCGCGATCGCGCCGTCCGGCTGGACGATGATCGATCCCAACCCCTCGACGCTGCGCTCGTCCGTCATCGCCCCCAATTCGGTCGATGTATCGAACCGGGTGCGGCTGGTGTCGTAACTCATGCCGATCGCAAAATGATTGGTGCCGCCCATCAGCGCGCGATCATCGATCAACTGCACCAGCGCGCCCATTGCATCGGTCCGCGTCCGCCCCCGATTGAGTACGCCATAACCCTCGCCGCCCAGGCTGTCGGCAATGGCGTTGCCGTTGGCGTCGGTCAGGACCGACTGCGCCTCGTCCCCGTCATCATCGCTCCCCACCGTCTCCAGGCAGAGCAGCCCGGCGTCATCCTCATCCTCGCACCCCTCGATATCGGCGGCGTCGCCATTGACGGTATGCAGGGTCAGTCGCTGGGCATAGAGCGTTCCCTCGATCCGGGTCGTGTCGGACAGCGCGACCCAGGGGTGCAGGCTGATCCGGCCATAGCGGCTGCGGCTATTGTCGGGCCAGGTGAAGACGGCGCGCCGGTCCGCCGCCAGCAGTTCGACCGGCGATACGCCATTGCCGGTCAGGTCGGTCCTTGCCCCGACCAGCTTCATGTGCAGCCCGCCCTTCTCGCTATCGAAGCCAAGATCGGCATAGCCATTATAGAGATGCGACGGGCTATGATCCCGCCAACCATCGTCATGGCTATACTGGAACGCCCCGAACGCACTGAAATTGCCACGCGCAAAACCGCCAGCGATGCTCGCCTCGGCATAGCCGAAACGGCCGCCGGTCGCGCTCGCCTCCAGCCCCGGATCGCTGCGCCCGTCCTTCGTCTCCAGCAGGATCGCCCCGCCCAGCGCATTAAGGCCATAGACCGGGCTGGCATCGAGCAGGCTCAATTTACGGATCGCCGCCTCGGGGATCAGGTCGAACTGGACGGTATCGCCGAACGGCTGGTTGAAACGGGCACCGTCCATATAGACGGCCAGCCCCTGCGCCTGCCCCTGCAGCGGCGAGGCGACGAAGCCGCGATAGAGAAGATTGGGCTGCCAGGGGTTATTCTGCGCGTCCTGCAGGGTGATGCCGGCGACATTGCGGGTCAGTGCGCCGAGCAGGTCGGGCGTGCCGCCGATGCCGATATCCCGGCGGGAAATGGACAGCGCATCATCGACATCGATCGCCCCGCCCGGCGCGGTGACGATGATCGTCTGGGCCGGGCCAGCATCGGGCTCTTCCGCCCATGCCAGCGCCGGTATCAGCGCCGCGCCTGCCAGACCCGCGCAAAGCCAGCCCCTGCCCCGCATATTCCTCTCCCATCTCTGTTTATGAAAAGGACGCTAGGGAGGGCTGGCCATCGCCTCCATTATACCTTGGGTCGCATGCGAAAATCAGGCGGCAACCCCGGCGCGACTGCGCACCAGGTCCGCAACCACGCTCGGGTCGGCCAGCGTGCTGACATCGCCCAGCGCCTGGGCCGACACCTCCCCCTCGGCGATCTTGCGCAGGATGCGGCGCATGATTTTGCCCGATCGTGTCTTGGGCAGGCCCGGCGCGAACTGGATCACGTCCGGCGTGGCGATCGGCCCGATCTCGCTGCGCACCCATTGGGTCAGGGTGCGGCGCAGATCCTCGCTCGGTTCCTCGCCTACATTCAGCGTGACATAGGCATAGATGCCCTGCCCCTTGATATCGTGCGGCATGCCGACCACCGCCGCCTCCGCCACGGTCGCATGCAGCACCAGCGCGCTCTCGACCTCGGCCGTGCCCATGCGATGGCCCGATACGTTGATGACATCGTCGACCCGGCCGGTGATCCAATAATAGCCGTCCTCATCCCGGCGGGCGCCGTCGCCGGTGGTATATTTGCCGGGAAAGGTGGTGAAATAGGTCTGGAAGAAGCGCTCATGATCGTTCCAGACGGTGCGCATCTGGCCGGGCCAGGACCGGGCGATCACCAGATTGCCTTCGCTCGCGCCATCCTGCACCACGCCATCGCCATCGACGATCTGCGCCTCGACACCGGGCATGGGAAAGGTCGCGCTGCCGGGCTTCAGGTCCGTGGCGCCCGGCATCGGCGCGATCATCGCGCCGCCGGTCTCGGTCTGCCACCAGGTGTCGATGATCGGGCAGCGCCCTTCGCCCGCAACGCCATGATACCAGCGCCAGGCCTCCGGATTGATCGGCTCGCCGACGCTGCCCAGCAATTGGAGCGACGCGCGGCTGGTCTTCGCGACATGATGGTCGCCCTCCTTCATCAGCGCGCGCAGCACGGTCGGCGCGGTGAACAGCGTATGGACCTGATGCCGGTCGACCACCTCCCAGATGCGGCTGGGCGTCGGCCAGCTCGGCAGGCCTTCATACATCAGCGTCGTCGCGCCATTGGCCAGCGGACCATAGACGATATAGCTGTGCCCCGTGACCCAGCCGACATCGGCGGCGCACCACCAGACGTCGCCGGGCCGATAATCGAAGCAGAGCGCGTGGGTGAGACTGGCCCAGAGCAGATAGCCGCCGCTCGAATGGACCACGCCCTTGGGCTTGCCGGTGGAGCCGGAGGTGTAGAGCAGGAACAGCGGGTCTTCCGCATTCATCACCTCGGCCGGACAATCGGGCGCGACGCCGGCCATCGCCTCGTCATACCAGCTGTCGCGGCCCGGCTGCATCGCCACCGCCCCGCCGGTTGCGCGCACCACCAATACGCGGCGCACGCTGGTGCAATGGTCGAGCGCCAGCGCCGCGTCGACATTGGCCTTGAGCGGCACGCGCTTGCCGCCGCGCCGGCCCTCGTCGGCAGTGACGACGATGCTGGAATCGCAATCGGTGATGCGGCCTGCCAGCGCCTCGGGCGAAAAGCCGCCGAACACGACGCTGTGGATCGCGCCGATCCGCGCGCAGGCGAGCAGCGCCACCGCCGCCTCCGGGATCATCGGCATATAGATGGTTATGCGGTCGCCGCGCCGCGCGCCGGCGTCCTTGAGCACATTGGCGAAGCGGCAGACCTCGGCATGGAGTTCGCGATAGGTCAGGCTGCGCGGGGCGTCCGCCGGGTCATCGGGTTCCCAGAGGATCGCGATGACATCGCCGCGTTCGGCCAGATGCCGGTCGAGACAATTGGCCGACACGTTGAGTGTGCCGTCGGTGAACCACTGGATGCCGAAATCCGCTTCGCCGAAGCTGCTTTCCGACGCGCGGGTCGGCGGCGTGATCCAATCCAGCCGCTGCGCCTGCTCCAGCCAATAGGCATCGCCGTCATCGAGCGAGCGGAGATAATCGGCGGCGCGCACCGCCTGGTTCATGCCGGCATGGGCCGCCCAGTCGGCAGGTATCGGAAACAGGTCTTCGGACATGATGGCTCCCTTCATTGGCCGAACCGCACGCCGATCCAGAGCGTCCTGGGCGTACCCAGGTCGATCGATCCGCCGGCATTGCGGGTGACGATATCCTCGTCGAACAAATTTTCCCCGCGCGCGACCAGGCTGATGCCATGGCCGATCGGCAGCCGGGCAAGGGCGTCGAGCGTCAGCGCATCGGGCAGCACGTCGCTCTGCAGATCATCCTCATATTGCTTGGCCGTGTAGCGCAGCGTCGCCGACAGCTCCGGCCCGGCCTTGGGTGCCCAGGCCAGCGTCGCGCTGGCGGAATGGCGCGGCACCTGCGCCGGCGCGAAGCCATCGAACGCCAAGCCCGGCGCATCGACCTCGCTGTGGCTGTACGCATAGGAGGCGAGCAGCGAGAAATTCGCCGGCAGTTGCGCGCTGGCGGTCAGTTCGACGCCCTTGGCCACGATCGCATTCACATTCTGCCGCTGGCGGGTGTTGGTGGCGATGGTGACGTTCGCGATCGCATCGTCGAGCCGGTTGTAGAAAAGCGTGGCGGACAGCTGCACGCCCGGCGCCGGGGTGAGGTCGATGCCGCCCTCCACGCCTTTCAGCTTCTCGGGTTTCAAGGCAGCATTGGCCTGGGTGGTGATCGGGAAGACCACGAAGGGGCGATACAGCTCATTGAGCGTGGGCAGGCGGAAGCCGCTATAGACCGCCCCGCGCAGCGCCACCGCATCGCTCACATGGTAGAGCGCGCCGGCCCGGCCGGAAAATGCCCAGTCGGAGCGGTTGGCGTAGCTGCTGTCCTGCGTCACCAGGCCGGCCGCACTGACCGCTTTGTAGAAGCCGTTGCGGATCGACCAGCGATCGGCGCGCACCCCGCCGGTCAGGACAAGATTGCCAATCGTCCAGTCATCCTCGGCAAAGATGCCGCTGGTGATCTGGTCACCACCGGCATGACGGCGCGCTGTCAGCGGGTTGCTGGCGACGCCGGCATTATAGGCATCCTCATACATGTCACCCGTGGCAAAGCGGGTGTCCACGCCGATACGCAGCACATGATCCGCGCCCACCGGCGGGCGCAGTTCGATCTTGCCGCCGATCCCGGTCGAGGGCGTGTTGCGCTGGTCGAGCGACTTGCGGAAGCTGGTGGAGGAGATGACGATGTTCGAGAAGTTGCGCGCCTGGAGATAGGCGAGCGCATCAACCTGCCAGCGCCCCCGGCTGATATAGCGGATGCTGGCATCCTGGCCCTGGCTCATGCTGTCGGCACCGGCAAAGCGCAGCGTGCGATTGTCCTGGAACAGGGTGCCGCGAAACTGGATTTCCGAGGTCGCATTGATCGGCGCGACGGCGCGCAAATTGGTCGACCAGCTGTCATAGGCGGCGGGCACGGTGGCGGCGACGCGCTGGTCCTTCGGCGTGGTCTGGAAACCGTCGCCCCGATCCCAGCGGCCGGACAGCGACACGTAACCGCTGCCCAGATCCGGCGCGATGCTGGCCGACAGCTCGGTCGCATCCCTGCTGCCGTAGAAGGCGCTGGCGCCGAAGTG
>NZ_LUFI01000022.1:0-100328 GCF_005281675.1 Sphingobium sp. MP9-4
GCCGCAGTGGCACGGATCCGGTCTCGGCTCGCCAGTTGCACCGCGTCGTGCAGGAAGCGGCCGAGCGCGCCGAGATCCACAAGCGGGTAAGCCCGCATACACTGCGCCACTCGTTCGCCACTCACCTGCTCGAGCAAGGCGTCGATATCCGGGTCATCCAGGTGCTGCTGGGACACGTGAACATCAACACGACCGGCATCTATACCCAGGTCTCGAGCAAGACGATGCGGGCGGTGGCCAGCCCGCTCGACCAGATCATGGCCGTGATGGAAGGCAGGGCACCTCCCGGTTGAGCCGGTGCGCACCTCACTCGAGGTCGCCGATATCTTCCGGAGCAGCGGGCCGGCCTATCGCGCGGCCCATGCCGGGCATCTCAGCCTCGGCCAGCTCAAGGTCATGACGGCCATCGAGAACTGCCGCACCGCCGCGCTGGGCGGTCACGTCGAGGCCTGCGACGACTGCGGGCACTGGCGGGTCGCCTATAACTCGTGCCGCAACCGGCACTGCCCCAAGTGCCAAGGCGCCGCCGCGCGCACCTGGCTGGCCGCGCGCGAGGCTGACCTGTTGCCGGTTGGCTACTTCCACGTCGTGTTCACCCTGCCTAACGAGGTCGCAGACATCGCCTTCCAGAACAAGGCGGTGGTCTATGACCTGCTGTTCCGCGCAGCCGCGGACACGATGCTGATCATCGCCGCCGATCCCAAGCACCTTGGCGCGCGGATCGGCATCACCGCCGTGCTGCACACATGGGGATCGGCACTGACCCACCATCCGCACGTGCACATGATCGTGCCTGGCGGTGGCATCGCGCTCGACGGCAAGCGCTGGATGTCGTCGCGCCCCGCATTCCTGCTGCCGGTGCGCGTGCTGGGCGCCTTGTTCCGCCGTCTGTTCCTCACTCGCCTGTTGGCATTGTTCGATGCCGGCAAGCTGGTCTTCTTCAGCACCTTGGCTGGCCTCGCGACACGCAAGGCCTTCCTGCGGCATCTCTCACCGATCCGGAAGAAGCGCTGGGTGGTCTATGCCAAGCCGCCCTTCGCCGGGCCGCAGGCGGTGCTGGCCTATCTCTCGCGCTACACGCACCGGGTTGCCATCTCGAACCGGCGGCTCCTCGGCTTCGACGAGACCGGCGTGACGTTCCGCTACAAAGACTATCGCCGCCCTGCTGCTGAACGCCAGCAGGTCATGACGCTGGCGACCGACGAGTTCGTCCGCCGCTTCCTGATCCACGTTCTGCCGCGCGGCTTCCACCGCATCCGGCATTACGGCCTGCTCGCCAGTTCGACCCACAAGGACACCATGGCGCTGGCCCGCAAACTGCTGGGCGTTGCTGTACCGGTCGAGGAGCCCGAACCCGACGAACCTCCCGACCATCGCCCGCCATGCCCATGTTGCGGCGGGCCCATGACCATCATCGAGGCCTTCGCCCGCTGGTGCCAGCCCCGCGCACCGCCATCATCGGCATCGCCAATCCGGGGGAATGCGCCATGATCCGGCATGGCTCAGGCTGCACGACGGTCGCGCCCATGGCGTCCTGGCCGATGACCCAGTGCATGCCCATTCCGGAATCGAGCCCAGCGCAGGGCACACCGACCAGCAAAACCACCACCGTCCGCACTCTGATGCCGCACAAAGTCACGTTGATCCGGCCAGAACCGACACTTGCGGATCAGCGTCGCTTACCCGTCCGAACCACCCCAAAGCCGCTTTACCCATAGACCAGCGCGTGGGGCCCGCGGGTTCCTGCACTGGAGGCTTTCGTACGCAAGCGCCCGAAACCCTTCACAAAGCCGGTCTTTCAATTCAGCTACCGCGAACGTCTGCTCCTGGCGGAAGCTGCCCATAAATCGTTCCGTCAGGATAGGCTGCTCCAAGATGTTGCAACTCTGGACCGTGAACGACGTGGTGATAGTGTTTGGCTGAGGTCAGCTGGTCGAAAGGAAAATGAGTGCAGTGGAGCGATGAGGCCGAGGCCGTGCTGAGGCGTCGGTGGAACGAGAACGTAAGTGCCGCGGACATCGGGAAAGAGCTTGCGGTCAGCCGCAACGCCGTCGTGTCCAAAGCCAGACGTCTCGGACTTCTCAGGTCGAAAGGGCCACTGCCAGTCGTTGATATCACGCTGGTCGATCCGATCTTCGCCCTGGCAGGAGCGTCCACGACGGTAAGGGCCTTGCAGCGATGGCGCTGGCCCGGCACCGGGAGCCTTTACGTCAACCGCGACATTTCGCGGGTTCTTGATGCAGCCGCCACCCTTGCCGCAGAGCGAGCCACGGATCTGCCGGAGGTCAACTCCACCGATTTGGTGAGCGCAATCCTGATCACGCCCTTCGATGCCAACGTCAGCGGGTCGCTGCAGAAGGTCGCCCGCCATCTCCGCAACGCCGGCATCGATCTGACCGCGCGCGCACGCTCTTCAGCGAGAATGTCAGCGAGGAAGCGGCCCGAGGCAAAGCTGATGTGGGACGCGGTGTCCGTTCTGACCGAATCCGCGGCCATTCGCGCACGAACGATGGCGGGGCGGGGACCCACCGACTACTGCCATCTAATGGGCGCGCTGCTCGCGAACCACATTGGCAGAAAGGCGGTGGGCGGGGTGCTGGGTCAGGACCTCGCTGGGGAGGCTTTCCGGCAGGCCGTGACAAACATGCTCACGGACCAGGCTCTCCGTCGCGGGCCGGCCGAGGGCTGGCAGAGCGAAATCGCGCGGATCGACGCAATCCCACCCACCCCAAGCCAGCAGCGGGCGGGATACGCGAGCGATCGCGTGCGGGCAGGCGGCGACGTGTTCGGCACGTCCGCGGACGCGAGAGCGCTTGCAGACCTCATCCTCCTGGAGGCGGCTGAGCCGCCGCTGGCGATCGGCGTCTTCGGCTCGTGGGGGTCGGGGAAGAGCACCCTGATCGCCGAGCTGAAGCAGGAGATCGACCGACAGATCGAGCTGGCACCTGCTCGTGAGGATGATGGGATCTCGCGCGACGTCGGTTTGGCGCGTGTCACTGGGGTCATGCAGCTCGAGTTCAACGCGTGGACCTTCGCCGACAGCGAGAATCTCTGGGCGTCCCTAACCGCCGAGCTGTTTGATCAGATCGCGGCAGGCGGCGGCGGCGCGCAGAGGGATGCCGAGCGCGGTGCGCTTCTCGTGAAGGAGGTAGCCGCGCGTGTCGGGCGCGAGGCTAGCGCGCTGACGCTGGCGAAGATGAAGCTCGAGGAGAGCGAGGCCGAGATATTGTCGGCCCGCAAGGCCGTGACCGACGCCAAGGCAGAGGCCGAGGGGGTCGGCGGCATCGTCGATGCCATGCTCGACACGTTCAGCGACATGCTCAGCGCGACGGACGCGGGCGACGACGAGGACGACGACAAGAAGAAAGGTGGGTCAGGGGAGACGAAGTCCGATTCCGCGATCGACGCCGTGCGCCAGGCGCTCTTGGTTGATTCTGGCCAGCCCGGCGCCGAACTCGCGAAGAAATACGCCGAGGCAGCTTCGCCGACGCGGCAGCTCCTGGTATTCGCCGGGACGTGGGTCAGGAGCCAGTCGAGCGTCCGGAGACTGTCCATCGCGTTCATTGGATTGGCCGTCTGCATCGCGGTAGGCATCGTGGTGGCGATCTACGCGACGCCGTTGCTTGGGAGGCTCGCGCCGTATCTGGCCTGGTTGCCCGGCGCCCTGCTGACGATGGCCTCGCTTGGCTACGCGATGCGAACCGTGGTGCTTCCGCTCCTGCGGGGAGCCGCGCTGTTCCGAAAGAAATACGAGGATGCCCGGACGAAGAGCATGGCTGCCTTGAACGCGGCCAGGAAGCAGCTGCAGGAAAGCGAGCGGAACAAGAGCGAGGCGAAGGAGCAGATCGATCGCGGCACGCCGATACTCGAGCGCTACGGGCAGGCGGCGGACGGCGCGTCGCCTCCGCCGGCGATGATGCTAGAATACCTTCTGCGCGATTCGGCGGACGTCACGGAACTGCGTGGGCGACTGGGCACGCTCGGAACGGTCAGACGCTGCTTCTGGCAGCTAAACCATATCATCCAGCAGATGAGGCGGTCGGGAGAGGGAGGCGGAATAGAGCGCATCGTGATCTACATCGACGACCTCGACCGGTGCAGCGAACAGCAGGTGGTCCAGGTTCTCGAAGCGATCCATCTCATGCTAGCGTTTCCCTGCTTCGTGGTCGTGGCGGCGGTGGACGTGCGGTGGCTCGAATCCGCGCTCAGGTCGCAGCATCAGGCCATGGCGAACGAGGACGCGGCAATCGCGCCGGCGGACTATCTGGAGAAGATATTCCAGATACCGTTCTGGGTCCGAACGCTGTCACCGGGCGCGACGGACCGATCGCCATATGTCGACTACGTTCGGTCGCTGCTGCGCCTCGACGATGAGCGGCCCGACGAGGAGGAAGACGACGAGGAGTTCGAACCGGTCCCGCTGGACGACCGGCACGGCGCCTTTCCGAGGCTTGAGCCCCATCGCCCGTCCGAAGCCGAACTGGAGACGGCTGCGGGCCGTCAGCTCAAGCTCACCGTCGAGGAGGCCCAGCTGATCGAGGCGATGCAACCGATCGCGTCGCGGTCGCCGCGAGCCGTGAAGCGCATGGTGAACATCTACAGGCTGATCCGCGTCTCGGTCGCGGAGCACCTCCTCGACGACTACCTCAGGGCGGGCAGGGAAACTGCGCCGTATTGGGCGGTCATTCTCGTGTTGGCATGGGAGACGGGTCTCAGGACATCCGAGATGTCGATCTTGGCGCGGGGCATTCGATCGATCGACGCGACGGACGTGACCGAGCTCGGCGGCTGGGCGCAGGGCGTCTTTGACGAAGAAATATTGGAGGAAACCAGTTCGGCGACGGCGGAGGTGCTGGAGCTCATCCGTTCGCCCGCGGGCGATGCTTTACGGCTGGGTCTGTTCATCCTGTCCAGCCGCGGCATCTCCGTGGAGCAGGACGGCCTTCTGCGCGCACTAGACCTCGTCAGCCGATACTCGTTCCGTCTCGACAGGATCTGAAGTCCGGAGACATTCAGTGCACGGATGTCACTGGCGACCGATGGATTAAACGATGCGTCCAACGTAGATCGAGAGATTCGCGCGTGCTGCGACGTGCTGCCGGCGCGCTCCGACCCCATATTGGCGTGATTAGCGAGGGATTACCGATGGCGGGAAAGCGTCAGCACTACGTTCCAAGATTTCTGCAGCGCGGCTTCCTGTCCGAGTCAAACGGCTCAGGCGACGGCGCGGAACGCACGTGGCTTCATCGGCAGGGCTCGCCCGCACGCCTGGTCGGCATCGCCGACGTCGGCGTGGAGGACTGGTTCTACTCCCGCAAGGGCGCTCCTGGCGAGGTCACGCTGGACGATGCCATCACCGAGTTCGAGAAGAGCTTCAGCCGAGGCGTGAAGGAGCTGCGCCTCTCCGATCCGGGAACCGTGATCGACCCGGAGCACGCCGCGCGGACGGTCACCCACCTCGTCATGCGGACGGCGCATCTGCGAAAGACCCTGTCGAGCGGCGTGACAAGCCTTTTCCAGGAGATCGAGAGCCTGTTCACGGACCCGGCGCGCCTTGCGGGCATGCTCGGGTTCTCCGGGCCAGCGCTGGCGTCGTCGGTCACGGAGGCGATCCGGGATTCTGCGCAGAAGCTGGTGCCGGCCGGCATCCCGGCGGCGTTCAGCGAGCGGCTCCTGACGTTCGTGATGCGCGAGCGCGGCGATGAGTTCGCCGCGCAGGTCGCGGCCGTGCTGTCGCCGCTGCTGCCGGGGCTGTTCGGCGGGCTGGGCACGATGGTGCGTGACAGCCACAACGACATGGTCGCGAAGCCGCTCGATGACCATGGCTGGGTGGGTATACTCTCGCGCTTCACCTGGACGGTTGAAGCTGGAGCGGACCTCATCCTGCCGGACGGGGTCGCCCTGTCCCGGGCCGGCGATGGCAGGCTGGAGGCGCTTCTGTTCACCGGGGAAGCCGACGCGACGCTGGTCCTGCTCCCGCTATCGACCGACCGAATGCTCGTGGGGCGCCTCGACCCCAGCGAGCCGGTCGATCTCTCAACGTTCGGCGTCGAGGCCGCGGCGGCCTGCCAGGGCTTCTTCATCAGCGCGCGTTCGCGAGATGAGGACTGCTTCGCGGCGACGATCGGAAGCGGCCCGGCGAAGGCGATGGCCGAAGGTATCGCCGAGGCGGTGGCGGATGCGGAGAAGGCGCGATCGCTGGCGCCACGCGAGTTCGCGCCCGCGGTACCGCGCCAGTTCGAGTGGGAGCGGTTCTCATACCGGGTGACGCTGCACGACTTCGGCGACGACGTCCTCGCGAAGGAATACGCCGACGTCCTCCAGGCGGTGGTCGGCGCCCTGTCCCACGACGTTCCGCTGCAGGATCTGGACGGCGTCACGATCGCCGCCGACTACCCGGACGCTCTTTCCAAGCTCGACCGCGGCGACCCGGACCTCCCGCCGGTCGCAAGCGGTGCCCTCGCATACGGTGCCGGCGTCGCGATGCCTGTTACCGTGCTGCGCGACGGGAAGCGCAAAAGACATCTCGTGATTGACGCAGGCGTCGCGGAGGGTTGGATTTCCGACGACCCGGACGCGAGGGCGACGAGCCTTCATCTGCTGGTCTCGATGCTCTCGGGCATAGCTAACAGCTCGCGGTTCGGCGAGGACACCACCTTCAAGCCTGACGAAATGGGCCGCGAGCTGCATCTCGCGGTGGCGCGAGCGCCGTCGATCTATTGGAGCGCGAAGCAGGCGGCGTTCGTATCGCCGGCGCAAGGCGCGGCATACGCCGACCTGGTGATCGACAGCTTCGAGCACGCGAAGGCCGAGATCGCCCTCGCCCGGTCGAGGATGACCGACCCGAGCGACGTCAACGACACCTTCCTAGCGGGGCTCGAGACGGTGGCCGCGGTGCTGGGCCACGCGGCCGACTGGGTCGGCCATCGGGACGGCCTGGCCGAGGGGCAGCCGTTCGAGGGCGACGATCTGCCCAAGCGGCTCGCGGTCTACGGTCTGGGCAGCTGGATTACGCTGTTCGGTCGCGACCTGGCGGCCTGCTACACGGAGGAGGGCGCGCTCGACCTGAACGTCGTGACGACGCTCAGCAGGCACGTGGAGCGCCTCTTCTGGAGCCTCGGCCTGTTCTGCTGGCCGGAGGGCGGCGGCGTCCGGTGCAGCGTCGCCGAGCAGGGGTTTGTGCTTGGCGTCATCCCGTCGGCGATGGACATCTGAACGCACTTTTGGCGTGGAGACTTCACCCACAATCGATTTGAACTATCTTTTCACGCTCCACGCATGGCCCGACTGAATAGATGATCGCAAAAATGCCACCGCCGGATAACGATCAATAACGCCATGTCCAACACTCCATGACCCCTCGCTCGTCAAAGCCAGGGGGAGTTCAACATGGGTCAATTTCCCGTGATTTTAGGCCCCCACCAGGTCATTGCTGAGCGGCAATCATCAGGTGCATGTCCAGTTTCGCCAGAAGCTGCCATTGGTGGACGCTGAATGGAATGGCAGCAAAGTCTCACGACACTGCATTCCGCTTCCGGCGGCAGCCGACCAGAGTCGGTCTTTCACAGCCGCGTCGATAGACGTCCGGTACTGTCGAAACCTGCCGTCGAGCGATGGATAAGCGTCCCGGCATCGCTCGATAAGGCCAGGCGCGCAGTCACGGTCCTGAATGTCGGCAGGGTGGAGCGGAGCGTCGAGCAAGTTGCTGACCGGTCGCGATGAGGCGCTTGCGGCACTCGATCTTCTTGCCCTCGTCATAGCTGCGCGGCTCGCCGATTTAGCGAATTGCTTATTTCACGGCAATTGAATTTCGAATATTGTTATTTTAATTATCCGATTCGCAATCAACCTGCAGTTTTTAACGCTTGCTCTGTCCTTTCCCGTGGAGACAAACAGATGGGGATTGCACGTAATCAACTCACAAGTCGGTCCGAAACTGAAGCATTACGAACGATAGTCTCGGCTGTTCCGGTTCTTCTTGACGAAGTGATCGCCTTGGACAGAGCTACGCTAATCATGGCTGACGAGGTCACGATTGCGAAGAATATCCGGACTTCTGGCAAGGATCTCGTCGTGATCTGCCGCACCTTCACCTTCCAAGACGGCGCGATCATCGACGCGTCGGGCGACAAGGGTGTTCCAGACATGCCAGCTGACCTCGTCAAGGAACTGCCGCGCGAGGCGGGCCTGACTGGCGCTGATGGTGAAGACGGCGGACGGGGCGGCGATGGCGGCAATGTAAAAATCACTGCGGAAGTGATTGTTGGGACGCCGACGATCGTGACGTGCGGCGGCGCCGGAGGCCGCGGACAAGATGGCGGCAATGGCACAACTGGCTCTGGAGGATCCGGGGGCGCGAGAGTTCGCGAAGGTCGAGACGAGCCAAGGGCAAGGGGCGGGAAAGGTGGCCGCGGGGGTGATGCGGGCCTTCCGGGGCGCCGAGGTCGTGGCGGTAATGGCGGCTCGGTCGAACTTCACTTGGTGTCGATTGAAGGTCTTGTGACGGATCGGATCGCTGTCGCGGGCGGTGCTTCGAGCGAAGCCGCCAATGCTGGGGCGCCGGGTGCTGGCGGGCCCGGCGGCCCGGGAGGCGTCATCGAAGTATATGAATGCGAGCCTGGCGGCGGCATCGGCGGGCCACGTGGCGGCGGGGGCTTCGGCCTCATGAATGTGGGGACGCCGGAAGCGCCGCTGATCCAGTCCCTGTTCGATGCAGTACCGAGTGAAGGACCGGGTCGGCAGATTGCGCTGACAGCATTTCGTCAGCATTCCTTGGTGATCGCCCAGGAGAGGTTGGGCGGCGGATATCGAACGTTGCGTTGCTCTAGATCGGGAAGCCGGTCTGGGCCTGACGGACCGGCAGGTGATTCAGGCGATCCACGTGCTGCAGAGGTTGCCGAACGGCAAGCCATCGAAGTCTCGACGGACGGTAGTTTGACTACCGTCGAGGTCAGCTATGCGTCCATTGGTGCGCTCTATTCCGACGCCGCCCTCGAATTGATCTGTCTCAGTGTCGAAGACGAGTTTCGACGAGCACAGGGCTCCGAGTTGGAAGCCGTGCGCGAGAAAGTAAGCTTTCTTCTCAAGATTTGCGATGTTGCCCGTGCAGACGGCCCCGTCAGGCACGCAATCCTGGCGCGGGCCTACGCGATGGCCCGCAAGCTCGCGCTCGGCCTCGACTTTTATGGATGCAGCCCCGAATGGGCGCCGCTCATCTCCTTCGACAGCTATGCCGCGCTCGTGAAGGACTATGTCATCGGACCGGCCTTCGAGATCGAGAGAAGCTTCAACAGCTACTGGGACGAGGCTGCGAGCGCTGAGGCCAAGCGGAGCGAAATCCGGAAGGCGGTTGGCTCGGCTGAACAGCAGGTGACGGTCCTTTCGATTGAGGAGGATCGTGTCGAAAACGACGCCCGGAATCTGCTGAAGAGTCTCGAAGGAATGGACGCACAAGTGAACGCGGCTCTCGCATTTCTGATGCTGAAGGAGGCTGAACTCACTGCCGCGATCAGGAGCAAGCACGATCGGTGCGATCTGGTCGGTACTCTGACTGCTGTCGCCACGATCGTAGTCGGGGTGGCAAGCGGCGGAACAGCGCTCATCGGTGCAGTCGCCGCAGGCAACAAACTTTACCAAGACTATTCCGCGCACGACGGCAGCATTGATGAACTTTGGGACAATCGGAAGATCATCCAGGACGACTTGAAGGAGGTCGGAGAGAAGGGCGAACGCGTTATCGACTCCATCAATAAGATTCAGGAAGGGGTAGCGCGCCTGACGCCCGAGCAGCGGCGGCTTCCTCAGTTCAAGATGGAGCGCGCGCAGTTTGACAAGGTCGCGGCGGACTTTACGGACATTCCTGAGGCGGCGGTTTATCGTGAGGCGGGATATGCGTATTTGAAAGCGGTGGAGACACGCAATCAAGCGATCGTTGATTACAATGCGATGCTGGTTCAACTAGTGGAGTATCAGGCACGCGTCGCGTCGGCTCAGATTGCATGTGACGCTCTGGCCAGCGCATTAAGCGGAAAAATCGACCCGGCGGAACCAGTAGTGGTCGCAGCGATGAACCGCATCTACCTCGACACGCTCTCAATGGCAGCACAGATGGTTCATGCCGAAAAGAAGGCGCTCGCTTACCATTTTGGTCGTCCTGCAATAGCGACCGTCTCTGCGCTCAATATGTCCCTCATAGCGGGCGAGCACATGCGGGTTGCCGTGACGCAGTGGGCAGCAGCCAAGAACCGTTACGCAGCGCGGCGACGATTGGAAACAGGCCAGCTTTCGATCAATCTCCGCGAAATAGTGGACGAGGAAACCTGGCGCGATTTCAAGGCCAATGCCATCCTATCGTTCACGATACGCCGCGACCATCCGCGATATGCAGCCTTGCTCAGCAGCATGCCAGGATTACGAATTACGGGCATGGAGATTCTTTTCGCAGGAGCACAGATCGCAGAGGGCCAGACACAAATTCCCTGGACGATGTTACAAATGGGATCGGAACTCATCTACGCAGGCAATGGGACCGCGACAGCTTTTAGCCATCGCCCAGTGCTATTCCGGGGATGGACACCCATTGCAGGAGCCGGCCGCCTCGTCGATCCTGACTTTTCTGAGAATGACCTTTATGCGGGTATTAGCCCCTATGCGTCCTGGTTATTCACGTTCGTCGCCCATCCTACCCTAGGCCTCAATCTTGAAGAACTTGAGTCGGCGACACTGAAAATGTCAGGCTATCTCATCGACGGTTGACCTGCCTAGGGTGCCGTCATTTGGGATAAGGGCTGCGTAGCTCAATAACCATCTCTTGCTCGTCCGCGGAACTAAAAGATGCGAGCAGCCAGTTCGCTTTACTGCTCGGCTTCCGCCGGCCCGAAGGTATCCGTTGCGACGCACGTGTGAAGGGTTCCATCAGGAAAGCGCGCCTTGTCATTCACCACGACGTAGCTTCCATAGAAGCGGCAGAAGCCATCCTTGACGGGCGCGGCGAGCATGAGGTCATGCAGAGCCTTCGTCATCAACTTCTCGGCTTCGACCATCGCGACTTTTTTGTCAGCCATATCTTACTCTCTGAAGTGGATTAGGGTACAGCGCGCACAGGGATGCTAAGCGCGCGCTCGGACGATTCCTTCTGCAAGTTGATAAGTTGCTGAAGGATTGTGATGACCTGCATTGAGCGGAACGCGCCAGCCGGAACGCTGTAGTCCTCATTCATGAAGCGAGTTCCAATCAGTTCGGTTCGATCTCGCTTTGGCGCCAGCGAAAATATCGGCTCCCGGATTTTGGCGCTCCCTTCGCAATCGGGGCCAGCTGCCGAGGCGGGACAGACGCCGACTGTGAGAGTGTTCGGCCGTTTGAGGGCCCACTCGCGAACAATATCCCCAACGGCGCGCACGGCCCCCTCCGGCGAGCGGAAGACGATCTCCATAACCAACGGGGTCTTCTGTGCGCTCGTAACTCCTTTGATGGTTACTGCAGTCAGGCCCATCCCCTCTCCCAGATAGACAGCTTGCGAAGGCACCTCGTTCTCATCTTCCGGCCTGCTTGCACAACTGCGCGGGACGAGTTGGGCTATGCGACTTTTCGCACCCGGCTTGACGACATACACGGTGTCATCCGTCGAGCCATTCGCGCTGATGCCTGCACTGTCTGATAGGCCGAACTTATCGCCGTCGAACAGTGAAAGTTGGGAAAGTGTCAGACGTTCCTGACCCGCGGCCGTGCCGAGCTCGAGACGCTTGATCGGAACAAGCTTGGTGTCGGATCCGCGCGTTTCGGCAACATCAAGCTGGTTGCAATCCATCAGCTTCTGAAATCGGACACGATCCGCCACATCGTTGATATAGGTCGCGACCGCAACGCCCGTCTTACTCTTGGTCGCAGGGTCCTGCACATAGAAATCGACACGCGCTATTAAGAGGTTGGCAACGAGATCACGCTCGAATCCCTGATTCATTAGCAACTCAACCGTCGAAAAGGGAACGGAGGAGAGAATCCCCTGATAGAATTTCTGCTGATCGAAGACCTGCACGTCAAAAGCCGTGCCGGAATTGAGCTCGCCACCAATTTGAGGGGTGTAAAGGTCAACACCTTCTACGACTGACCGTGCGAAGCCAGAGGTGGTTTCCACGGCGGTCGTTGTCGTGGTTGCACCGCCACTTACGACCTGCGTGGTGTTCGTCGTCTTGGTCGGAACTCCCTCAGCGCTAGCGCTCGTCAACCCCGATCCTTTGAGCTGTCCATTCATGCTGCCTGAGGCTTTCATGGACAATGTGCCTGTGAACCTGGAAACCGACGTGAAGTGAGCAGGCATACCCTTGCTGGCGCGCAGCACATTCAGAAGCGTCTGCTCGTTCGCCATCGAGGCGAGCGCTTCGTTATACTCTACCCCGAACCGTTGAACATGCGTCGGAAAAGCACACCCGGACGCCATAAGCACGCCCGACACTGCCAACAAACCCCAGATTTTCATGACATTCCCCAATGTCGATAATCGAAAATCAATGTGCCAATTTAATGGTCAAATTACAAGAGCGCTAACGTCTTTAATCGACCGAATCATCATAATGGACTTGTTTATCATTTCTGCACTTCTTCATGTATCGAAACTTTTCCTTCGATCCACTTTTGAAAACGGGAATAATCGCGCAGCCTAAGGAGCGCGAGATCCGTAGTGAGACAACCCGCGCCTTCGGAATTGCGTTCTGCAAATGACTATGTTGTGCGCCGGCCATCTCCCTCGGACCCCGAATACCGCGCCGGGGGTCGACGCGGCGGCTGAGCCTCTCATGGTTCACATGTAGATCAAGCGGATGCCGAATGTCTGCTCCTGGGCGGAGCTGACGTCCTATGCATCCTCTAGAAACGGCTGCTTTGTCCCACGAGCTTCCGGCAGCAGTCGACCAGAAATTGCCTTTTATGAGCGGGAACGCGAACGGCCGGGTTCCCCAAAAGCGGCCAACGCTTAAAAATGGGCAGATTGTCTCACCATCAATGGCACATGACAGAAGCGCGTCTCGTAGCTAAGAGCGCAATCGGTGCATCGACTTCGCAATCTTGTCCTTGCCAATCGGCCCCTTGCCTGCGCGGTGCTTGTACTCGCGCTGATGATGAAGATCGTCATGCCGGCGGGGTTCATGCCAACCGTTTCGAACGGGCGGATCGTGGTCAGCATTTGCTCGGGTACCGGGCCGATGACGATGGTCATTACGATCCCCGGCCTTGAACATGGGAAATCCGGTAGCGACGGTCATCAGGGCAAGGCAGAACAGCCTTGCGCCTTCTCAGGCTTGTCGGCGCCGTCCCTCGCTGCTGCGGACCCAATTCTGTTGGCGGCTGCGATTCTGTTCGTGCTGGCGCTCGGCACGCGCCCTCTGGTGCTGCGAGCTTCGACAGCGCCACCCTATCTGCGTCCACCCCTGAGGGGGCTTCCGGCAATCTGATCGTTCGTCGTCGCATGAGGGGCTGAGGGGACGGGTGCGTGTATCGCGTCCGCCTCCTTCGCTGTCATGCACCTGCGTCCGATTTGGCTTGGCTCAATGCGCGCTCTTGCGGCTGCCAGGCCTGCCGAGGATTACCATCATGATAATCGCTGCCTGGTTTTGCCGGGTTCGCCACTTCGCATGACTGCGCGAAGTCGCATCCTCCTGCGCCAGTTCCATTTGTGGCTGGGCGATCGTCAAGCGGACCCGTCCCTGGTATGAAGCGGGAGCGGCGGCATGACGCAGGTATATTTCTCGGAGGCTCGCCACGCCGATGATGTCCTGCGGCTCGCGCTCGGCGCCGCGCAGCTCCCGACCGACGATCTCGGCGGTCCCGACCAGATGTTCTTCAGCCTGTCCGACGATGAAGAGCTGATCGGGTTCATCGGCCTGGAAGGTAGCGGCACCGACCGGCTGCTCCGCTCGCTGGTCGTGCTGCCGACCCGGCGCGGCAAAGGATATGGCCGGATGCTGGTCGAACGCCTTGAAGGCGTTGCTGATGGCGCGGTCGAGCGGCTGCACCTCCTGACCAGCGGCACCGGGGAGTTCTTTCGCAGGCTTGGTTACACCGATGCCGATCGCGACGCCGCGCCGGCCTTCATCGCAGCGACCGCGCAGTTCACGTCGCTGTGCGGTCCGCGCGCGACCTATCTCGTCAAGGATCTTGGATGACGCGCCTTCGTGACGTACCCGACGCCGACCATCTGCCAGCACTCGATCGCGGCATCGCGATCACCCGGCCCGCCGCCGGCATGGGCGACGATCAGCCGCCGCCTCGCATCCTGCTGCTGTACGGGTCGCTGCGCGAACGCTCGTTCAGCCGGCTCGCGGCTGAGGAAGCGGCACGACTGCTGATCCTCTTCGGCGCGGAGGTGCGGATATTCGATCCCAGCGACCTGCCGCTCCCAGATCAGGTGAAGGGTGACGATCATCCGGCGGTCCATGAGCTGCGCCAGCACGCGCTCTGGTCCGAAGGCATGGTTTGGTGCAGCCCCGAGCGGCACGGCCAGATCACCGGCATCATGAAGGCGCAGATCGACCATCCGCCGCTGGAGTTCGGCGGCATGCGGCCGACCCAGGGTCGCACGCTCGCGGTCATGCAGGTGTCGGGCGGCTCGCAGTCGTTCAACGCGGTCAACACGCTGCGCCTGCTTGGCCGCTGGATGCGCATGATCACGATCCCCAACCAGTCGAGCGTGGCGATGGCGTTCAAGGAATTCGACGAGGCCGGCCGCATGAAGCCGTCGAGCTATTATGACCGCATCGTCGACGTGATGGAGGAACTGGTGCGGTTCACGATCCTGACCCGCCCGCACGCCGGCCAGCTCGTCAACCGCTATTCCGAACGGAAGGCTGTACAGGCAAAGCATGAAGCTGCCACCGATCTTGCGGTCCAAGCCGTTCTGTAGGCCAGCACTTCAATCATCGACTAATCGGAAAGCCGAGCCGCCATCGCCACGTTGCAGCATCACCTCCATCCTATTGTGCTCGGCCGGGAAGCATCGCTGTAAGGATATACTTCCCACTCCTCCTCGTTTCGAAAACAACTCCGGCAAGGTGGAGGGCAATCAGAACGTACAGCAAATTTACCGCTGACTCGTGCACTTCCTTCAAGGGCTCGTCCTCTGCGTCATCGCCTATCTCTTTCCGCTCAGAACCTTTGAGTAAGACGCTGTCCCTGTCATCTGTGCCCCGACCAACGGCGTGGGACGGAGCCTCGCTAATCCATTTCGTGGAGGGCAGACCAGCCATGCCAATGCCGGTCGCTATGATGATGCTAAGCGTTCCCCAAATAGCGTAGACCATCAATGCACCTAACGGATTGTGCGATGGATGGATTTCATTGTGTCCGGCTCTAATCTCCGGGATATGGGCAAGCGCTTTACGCGGACTCGGTGGGAACGCTGTGAACCGTGCCTCTTTGGGTCCAACGAAACCCCAGAGCAGTCTAAACGCCAAAACGGTTGCGAGGGCGTATCCCACCCAGACGTGCGGCCCCGAACCCTCTTCCGTGAAAATTGCATTCCCGATGACAGCAAGAACGATTGACCAATGGGTCACCTTAACAACGGGGTCCCATTTCGCCTTTGCTCGGGCTGAGTCTTTTAGGGGCCGGACTGGGATTCCAGGTTTTGAACTCTGCATTTCAGATTCCTCCGCGTGAATGGGAAGATGACTTCATTCTCTACAGCGATTGCCAACCTACGCCCTCATGGCTCCTTCTCGTTACCTTGCCATATCGTATGAGAATCGATGAGTAATTTCACGATAGCTCGTGTCGCAGAGCTGCGCGCGTCTATGGCCAGCCGGTCCGCATCATGTGCTTGCCGTCGGGAATAGAGCAGATCGGACAGGTCGATAATGCCCCCTTCGTACCCGCGCTCCGTCCGTGTGGCGGCGTCGAGCGAACTTCTGGCAGCACCCTGAAGCCGCTGCCAAGCGACGTAGCGGCCAGAGGCGTTCGCCATATCAGTATCGGCCATCGCCAGCACCATCCGGCGCGCTTGCGCGAGATCCATAGAGGCAGCGGAGGCATTGGCTTCCGCCTGATCCTGCTGGAATTTCCGGTATCGTCCTCCCAATGGGATCGAGAAGACGACACCGACACCGCGTTCAATGCCAGAACGCTCGCTAAAGGCCCGGACGCCCAGCTGTGGGTCCGGCAAGCGATCAGCCTTCGCCCGCCGTGCGACGACTTCAAGACGCAGAGCTTCGCGATCAGCAGCCCCAATTTCATGACTGCGCTGGATCACCAGATCATGAAGTGCAGTCAGGTCCTGAGAAGGCAGGACTGGATCAGCCAAGGATGGTGCGTCCGACGGCAGGGCCAGATCGGGGAAGTTCGATTGCAGCAGCGCTCGCGCCTGTTTCATATCAGCCAGGCTGGCTGCCGCGACACCCTTGGCCTGATCGAGCGCCGCCTGGGCCTGGTCGGTGTCAAGCATCGATGCATCGCGTAACTGCACTCGCCTCTTCACGGCAGCGAGACCGCGTTCGAGTAATGCGACGTTCGATTGATCCGTGCGGTTGAGCTCGCTTGCCGTCAGCCAGTCGTACCAGAGCTGCGACAGATACAAGGCCGCCTGATGGCGCGTATCTTCCATCCGGTTTTGCGCGACTTCGACACCAAGCTGGCCTGCCTCGCGATCCAGGGCAGCCTTCCCGGGCAAGCGAAAAGATCGGCTGACCGTGCCGTCGAACTCCGTATAATTCCGCTCCAGCCGCACGTCGCGATTGATGTAGCTTCCGGTGAGCTGGACCTCGTGAGGGCCAACGCGGAGCATATCGCTCGCCGCCGATGCAGCGCCGACGCGCTTGCCCGCTGCCTCGACGGTCGGATGACCGTCAAGCGCCTTCACCACCTGCTCCTCAGGCGGCAAGGACCATTGAAGACCAGTCGCTTGCGCGTGCGCGGCAGTTGCGAGCGCAGTCGCTATCGAGATGGATAGCGGCAAGAGGGCAGTCAGCTTCTTCATGAAATCCTCCCGCGCTCGATGATCGGCAAGGAGTGCCAGCGCACAGGTTGTTTGCGGCGCGATGAGGCAACCGCAGCGATTATGGCGGGGATCATGGAATCCTCGACGACGAGCTCGAATGCGATCCGATGGAGGACTCCTCTTACCTGCTCATGCGTTCCGGCGTCGCTGAAGTCGCGACCGAGAACGGCTTCCTCACGGCGATGGATCGGCGCGGACGCAACGGTTCGAATAGCCTCCACCAGAGTTCCCGCATCCGGAGGGGAACAGTGGAGGACCAGCAGAAGCTCAGCCATTGGCCAGCACCTCTTCGAAATCCTGCTCGCCGCGGCCCTCTCCGAACCTTTCGAAAAGGATCGGGAGAAGTACCAGAGTGAGCAACGTGGACGTGACCAGCCCGCCGATGACCACAATGGCAAGCGGGCGCTGTATTTCGGATCCCGGACCGGTCGCGAACAGCAGGGGGACCAGGCCGAAAGCGGTAATACTCGCGGTCATTAGGACGGGGCGGAGGCGTCGCTCGGCACCCAGGCGCACCGTCTGCGTCATGCTCTGCCCCTCCTGACGGAGTTGGCGGAAATAGGAGACCAGCACCAAGCCGTTCAGCACCGCGATGCCAAGCAGAGCAATGAAGCCGACGGAAGCAGGCACTGACAGATACTCTCCCGATGCCCAGAGCGAGATCAGGCCGCCGACCATGGCGAAGGGAATGTTGACCAGGATCAGCGTGGCGGCCCGCAGCGAACGCAAGGTGGCGAGCAGGACGAAGAAGATAAGGAGCAGCGCGACGGGAATGACCATCATGAGCCGAGCCGATGCACGCTGCTGATTTTCGAACTGGCCACCCCACACGATGCGATAGCCGGGCGGGAGCGGCACCTTGCTCGCGACTGCGGCCTTCGCCTCGTCCACATAGCCCACCAGATCACGACCAGAGACGAAGGCCTGGACCAGAGCGAAGCGGGAACCATTCTCATGGTCGAGCTTCACCGGACCCTGCGTATGCTTCACCTGCGCCATGTCGCTGACCCGGGCGAGCGTTCCACCCGGCGTCATGATCTGCAGGTCTTCAAACCGGGTCGCATCATTGCGGATGCTTTCGTCACCGCGGATGACGATCGGGATCCGCTTCTGACCTTCGGCGACGATACCGGACCGAACGCCTTCCACCTGTGCGCGCAAGGTGTCCTGTAACTGATCGATCGGCATGCCAAACCGGCCTGCGGCTGCTCGGTCGATGTCGAGCTGCAGGTAGTCCACGCTGTCGTTCGCGACCGTCAACACTTCCGTCGCGCCGCGCACCTGGCCCAACTCATGCTGCACGCGACCTGCAAGATCCGCGAGGACCGCCGAATCCGGTCCGAAAATCTTGACAGCCAGGTCGCCCCGGGCGCCGGTCAGCATTTCCGAGACACGCATTTCGATCGGCTGGGTGAAACTGGGCTGGATGCCAGGCAGGCCGTCGACGGCCTTGCGGATCTGCTCCAGGACGAACTCCTTGCTGCCGCGCCACTCGGACTGCGGCTTCAGACGGACGAAGGTGTCGGTCTCATTAGGTCCCATCGGATCAAGCCCGATTTCGTCAGCACCAACCCGCGCGATGACTTCCTGCACCTCGGGGACACCCATCAACGCGCGCTCGACCGCCTTGTCGCCCTCGACGGACTGGGCCAGGCTGATGGAGGGCAGCTTCGTCAGCTGCACGATGACTGACCCTTCATCCATCGTCGGCATGAAGGTTTTGCCCACTGCTCCATAGGCCAATCCGGCGAGGACCAGTCCGAGAGCCGAGAGGCCGTAGACCAGGCGCTTGCGCGCAAACGCGCCATTCAGAAGCGCACGGTAGCGAGGCGTTAGCCAGCGCATCACCCATGGGTCCCCATGATGTCCGCTTTTCAAGCCGAACGAGGCAAGAACGGGAACGAGCGTCAGCGCGAGCAGGAGCGATCCTGCCAGGGCGAAGACAATGGTGAGGGCAACCGGCGCGAACAGCTTGCCTTCCAGCCCCTGCAGCGAGAGCAGAGGAAGGAACACAAGCGCGATGATGATGATGCCCGCCGATACCGGCACCGTCACGTCGCTGGTTGCGCGGAAGACCTGGTGAAGGCGCGGATGGGAGTCATCCTGTTGGTGCGACAGACGCTCTACGACGTTCTCCACCACAACGACCGCACCATCCACAAGCATGCCAATAGCAATGGCCAGTCCACCGAGGCTCATGAGATTCGCGGACAACCCGGCCATGCTCATGAACAGGAACGTCACCAGCGCGGCCATCGGCAGTGTGACCGCCACGATCGCGGCGGCTCGCCAGTCACCGAGGAAAACGATCAGAAGGATTACGACCAGGACGGTCGCTTCCAGCAACGCCTCCTCAACCGTTCCAACCGCTCGGCCGATCAGATCGGACCGATCGTAGAAGACCGCGATGTGCGTTCCGGCTGGCAGGCCACGCTCGACCTCGGCCAGACGGTCTTTGACGCCGGTCACAACCTGCCGTGCATCGGCACCGCGAAGAGCGATCACAAGGCCCTCGACCGCCTCTGCCTTGCCGTTCTTGGATACCGCGCCATAGCGCGTCAGGCTGCCCGTCCCGACACTCGCCACATCCCCCAGGCGGACGATGCGCCCGTCACGGCTCGTTATGACCAGCGACTGGAGATCGGCCACGGATCGGATCGCGCCGACAGCCCGAACGATCAGGGATTCTTCGCCAGTGACGAGGCGGCCGGCTCCGTCGTTGCGATTGCCACCGTCGATGGCCGTCTTGATGTCGGCAACGGATAGATGGGCTCCGGCCAAGGCGAGAGGATCGGGCCGGACCTCGAAGGTACGGACATATCCACCAAGTGCGTTGACGTCGGCGACACCGGGCACCGTCCGCAGCGCGGGACGGATGGTCCAGTCGAGAAGCTCTCGCCTTTGCTGGAGGCTGAGCGGCCCCTCGATCGTGAACATGAAGATATCGGACAGAGGCGTGGAAATCGGCGCCAGGCCACCCGACACGCTCGCCGGCAAATCCGCCATCACTCCGGACAGGCGCTCCGCCACCTGCTGACGCGCCCAGTAGATATCTGTGCCATCGGTGAAGTCGATGGTGATATCGGCAATCGCATATTTGGCGGACGAACGCAGGATAGACTGCCGGGGAATGCCCAGCATCTCCATCTCGATCGGGGCAATGACGCGGCTTTCGACCTCTTCCGGCGTCATGCCGGGAGCCTTGAGAATGATCTTGACCTGCGTCTGCGCTATATTGGGATAAGCATCCACGGGTAGCTGAACGAAGGCCCATGCGCCGAGGCCGGCGACAGCCAGCGCAAGCGCTACGACGAGCAGGCGATAGGACAGAGCCTTCGCGACGAGTGACTGAAGCATGGGCCCGACCTATTTCGAGATGGCGAGCGCTTTGAGCGCGCTTGTGCCCGTAGTGACGACGTTCTCACCGACGCTGACGCCGGTCAGGAGAAGGACCTGGCCATCCACCGCGCCGCCCTTTGTCACCCTGCGCTGAACATAACCGCCCCGGACCGCCACGAAGACCACCGACTTGCCGTCAGTATCCACTACGGCCGCGGCAGGCAGGACGACTGCGCCTTTCGGTGCAGGCCCGAATATCGTGACATTGCCCGTGGCGCCTGCGATGACCCCTGGAGCGGCGGGAAGGCTCGCCTTCAGCGAGGCAGATCGCGTCATCGCGTCGATGGTGCTGCCGACAGATGTGACGGTGCCAGAAAGCGCGCCGAGTTTGACCGTCATGCCGGGTCTGATCTGTCCAACAAGCCGCTCGGGAACCTGCGCGACGACTTCGTAACGGCCATTCGCATCGATCACATAGGGAGCAGTCGTCCCGTCCAACGGGTCGCCTGTCTGGATCTTGGCACGCGTAATTCTGCCCGCGATCGGAGCTGTCAGCGTGTAGGTGCCGCTGCTCCCATGCCCGCCGACAAGGCTGAGAATGCGGCTTTTCTCGCGAACGTCCGCACGCGCCTCCATGGCCACTGCGCGGGCTTCGTCGGCTCGCGCTCCGGCAATCACCCCTTCCTTGTCCAGTTGGGACAGCCTGGCGGCACTCGTCTGCGCGACACCCAACCGTGCATTTGCACGCGCGAGATCGGCGCCCAGCGTCAGAATGTCACGGCTCGAAACCACGGCCAGTGGTTGCCCGGCCTGTACGCTGTCGCCTTCCACAACCATGGTGCGCATCACCACACCCGGAAGTGTCGCGGTCACCGCTACACGCGCGTTAGCGGGCGGACTGATCGTGGCGGGGAGATCGGCGATCGGCGCTTCTGATGCAGGCAATGCCGGAGAGGCCTTGATGCCGAGCAATCTCGCCCTGTCCGGCAGCACGGCAAGCATGCCGGCAGCTTTCTCGGTCTTGACCTGCGTTCCCGCCGAGACGGTTTCCGAGCGAGGAAACATAGTCCAGCCCAAGCCCGCGACTGCGACGGCTACAATGGCGCCGCCCACCAGATATTTGCGTCCGTTTTCCATTTCGCCGCGATATCGGGTTCAACCTGACGGCGTCTTGACGATGGGAAATTACTGCAGGCGGAAATCCAGGATGAGTTCTCTCAAGGTCTCGCTCGTTCGAATATGACCGTTATGTGCGCTCATAATCCGATGGGTTATGGAGAGGCCGAGACCCGCGCCATGGGGGCTGGCATGGTCTGCTCGCTGATGGCGGCGGATGAGTTGCGCCAGCTTCTCTTCGCTGAGGCCGGCGCCTTGGTCGCGCACCCTGATGATCGCTCCGGGCCCGGATATGATCGTCACGGTGCCACCCATGGGCGTCGCGCGGACGGCATTTTCAATAAGGTTTCGGATTCCCGCCCCGATCGCTTCCCTGTGGCCGTATATCTTTGGCACCTGGCCTTCGGACTCTATCGCGATCTCGCGTCCTTGCGCGATGACGGTCGCTGCCAGGGACGAGACACTGTCTTCAGCCAATGTCTCGAGATCGAGTGGCTCAGGCGTCATGGGCATGGTGGCGTCCGCGTCGATCTGCGCCAGTAGCAGGAGCTGATCCACAAGACGGCGCATGGCGCTGACCTGCGCCTTCAGAGGATCTCCATCCGATCCCTCGCGTCGATCAAGCTCTAGAGACAAAATGGCCAACGGCGTCCGCAATTCGTGGGCGACGTCAGACGCAAAATCCGCCTGTTGCTGAGCTGAGGTGTCGAGTCGGTGAAGCAGGTTGTTGATGGATCGCACGAACGGTTTCGCTTCAGCAGGCATATCGGCTTCATCGATCTGCATCCCGCGTTCGGTCGGTGCGGTTTCGATATGACGCGCCGCTTTGCTCAGGGGCTCGAACGCCGTTCTGATGACCCATGTGGTTGCAAGGCCCATTGGCAGGATCAGCACCACCAGTGGGATGAGAACATGATCGAACAGTTCCGTCGATGCCGCGTCGCGCATGGTCGGATCGAGCAAGGCGCTAAACGGTATGCCATATTCCGAGAGGACAGCGTAGATCAGCGACACCGTACCGATGGCGCCAACCAGCAGCAGGCCACCGATGAGCCGATGGCCAACCGAAAGTCGCTTCAGCACGGTTCCCGGTCTTCTAGCAAGTAGCCTAGCCCCTTGATCGTATGGAGCATGTTGCGAGCTCCGCATTCCTCAAGTCGACGACGCAGCCGCGAGATTGCGGCATCCACTGCATTAGGGGATATCTCGTCTCGAAAACTATACAGTGCATTTTCGATACGAGATCGACGAACGACTGCACCAGCCTCCCGCATGAGTAACTCAAGCAGGCTGGTCTCGCGAGGTGACAGATCGATGGCCTTACCCTGATACCGCGCGCGATGAGCGCTCGTGTCATAGGATAGGCTGCCCACCTCCAACACGGGCGCTGCCCGAGCTCCCGGACGGCGAAGTAGTGCCCGAATCCTCGCTGCCAGCTCATCCGCCTCTACCGGTTTGACGACATAGTCGTCAGCGCCGCCGTCCAGTCCATCGACCCGCTGCTGGAGCGAACTGCGGGCTGTCAGCATCAGGACCGGCACCGCAAGGCCCGCGTCACGCCTCTTCTTGATCCAATGTACGCCGTCACCATCGGGCAAGCCCAGATCGAGGATGAGTGCATCATACTGAGCCGACCCAAGAGCCAGATCCGCCTCCGCTGCCGAATAGGCACAATCGCATACGAATTTCCGACGCGTAAGGCCCTCCGCCGTCAGATCTGCCAGGTGGCGATTGTCTTCAATGATCAGAATGCGCATGCTCTCATCCGGCGATGGTTTTACCCGGCATATTACCGAACCGATCTGACATCGTCCTGACCATATGAATTTCTTCTGACGCTTGTGATCCGATACGGCGTCGCGCCTCCAAATTTGTGCGGATCGAGCTTGCCGGACTGGCACGAGATAGCGAACAGGCTATAATGCGGGTCAAAGAAATGGCTTGGCTTCAAAGGGGATTACGATGCGCAGCCACCGGGAAACCCATCTCGTCTCTCGTATCGGATGGCTTCGTGCCGCGGTGCTAGGCGCCAACGACGGCATCGTATCCACGGCTAGCCTGATGATCGGCGTCGCTGCGTCCGGTGCCTCCCGTTCTTCCATGTTGATATCTGGTATAGCGGGTCTGGTGGCCGGCGCGATGTCGATGGCGGCGGGCGAATATGTGTCGGTAAGCTCTCAGTCTGACACCGAAGCGGCGGACTTGCGCCGGGAGCAGCAGGAAATCGCTGACAATCCCGATGCGGAATTGGCAGAGTTGGCTGGTTTCTATGTTCAGCGAGGGGTCGACGAAAAGACCTCGCATGAGGTTGCGAAACAACTCATGGAGCATGATGCACTGGGTGCTCATGCTCGCGAAGAACTCCACATCACCGAGATGACTGCCGCACGCCCGATCACAGCGGCATTGACGTCTGCCTCGACGTTCACGGCCGGAGCCCTGCTGCCTCTCATCCTTGCGGCTTTGCTGCCGGCGTCGCTCACCGTAACAGGCGAAGCGCTGGGATCGCTCCTGTTCCTGGCGCTCCTGGGATGGGTGGGAGCTGCCGCTGGCGGTGCAAACCCGCTCAAACCTGTCGGTCGTGTGGTGTTCTGGGGGGCGTTGGCCATGGGTTTGACCGCTGGCATTGGCAGCTTGGTCGGGAAAGCAATTTAGGACAAAGGCCCAAAAGCTGCGCACATGAAACTTCTTCTACGACGTTAAGAGCGTGTCGCTTGCAGCGACCACCGCAGCACTCGCTACAAAGCCAAACGAGGCAAACAGCGCGTAAATATCTTAATCAAGCACTTGAGCAAATCCGGCCACCCCTTCAGGTAATGATGGACGACGCTCCGGTTTGGCAGACGGCCGGATTTCTTCGACCTTACCCAGGCCTCCGAAAATCGCTTCCATTGTTCGGACGCACAAAGCGACCCCCTCGTCAGCAAGCGCGTACCAAACGAGTTTGGCCTCCTTTCTCGTTTGAACGAGATTGGCCCGGCGTAACTCCCCTAGCTGCTGGCTGAGTGCTGGTTGGACAATGTCTGTCGCTTCGCCGATCTCCGATACGTTGCGCTCCCCGCGTAACAGGCAAGAGAGGATCATGAGGCGCTGTGGTTGCGCAAAGACCTTGAGCTTTTCGGACGCGACGGTCGCAGCTTCGCGGTCCTCGTAAAATGCCTCGTTCATAGCGCGTCCGCAAAGCGGCAAAACCAGTCCTGGCGATCTTCTGCGATGTCAGATGGTGGGCAGAGCAAAGGCTGTCCTTCCCGCCATCCTTCAGGCGCAAGTTTCTGGGCACTGCCCACCACTTGCAGTGCTTTAAGCAACCGCAGCATCTCATCGACCGATCGCCCAACATTATGGGGGTAGCATGTGATCGCCCTTATGACCCCTTCGGGATCGATGAAGAATGTCGAACGCATAGCCATGCTGTCAGCAGATTGCTCGTCAACCATGCCATAGGCATGCCCAATCGCCATGCTCGGATCCTCGATTATCGGGAAGCGGACATCCGCTCCGAGCGTCTCTCGGATCGCTCTGACCCACGCCATGTGCGAGTAAAGGCTGTCGACTGACAGTCCCAACAGCGACGTTTCAAGGGCATCAAATTCCGACTGCCGACGGGCGAGTTCAGCGAATTCGGTGCTGCAAACTGGCGTGAAGTCAGCGGGATGGGAAAAAAAGATCACCCATCGTCCACGCAACTTTGAAAGCTGAATTTCGCCCCCGGTCGAACGGGCGCGAAAGTCTGGCGCGGGCTCTCCAATGCGCGGTGAGCGAGATTCAATTCTTTGGGCCATTTCCATGACGTCTCCTTCGACGCTCCTCCCTCTTGACGCAACAAGATTATTCGATTACACGATATATGTAAATGTGAATTTGTGAGGTTTTCCGTGGCCGACTCCGCTCTTGCAGCCGCCTCATCGCAGATCTCAGCCGCTCAAACGGACACCCCCCAGATCAAGGCGTTCTTTGACGAGCCGACCTTCACGGTGACCTATGTTGTTCATGATCCCGAGAGCCGCCACGCTGCGATCATCGACAGCGTGCTGGACTATGACCCCGCCTCGGGTCGCACCTCCTTCTCCTCGGCAAACGCGCTTGTCGCTTTTGTCGAGGAGAAGGGGCTTGCTATCGACTGGCACCTGGAGACGCACGCTCACGCGGATCACCTGTCAGCTGCGCCATATCTGAAGGAGAAGTTGGGCGGGCAAATCGCCATCGGCGAGCAAATCATCACGGTGCAGCAGGCATTTGGTAAGCTTTTCAACGCGGGCACCGATTTCGAGCGCAACGGTTCCGACTTCGATCATTTGTGGAAAGACGGTGATCACTTCCGGATCGGCAATCTTGATGTAACCGTGCTGCATGTGCCGGGGCACACGCCGGCCTGTATCGCCTATGTGATCGGCGACGCCGTCTTTGTCGGCGATACCATGTTCATGCCCGACTACGGCACGGCACGTGCTGATTTTCCCGGTGGCGATGCCCGAACCCTCTATCAATCTGCGATGCGGCTTCTGTCGCTCCCGCCGGAAACGCGGCTGTTCATGTGCCACGATTATCTTCCGGAAGGGCGCAAGGACTATGTCTGGGAAACGACCGTAGAGGCCGAGCGCCAAGCCAACGTCCATATCCATGACGGGGTAAGCGAAGACGAATTTGTCGCGATGCGCGAGGCCCGCGACAAGACGCTCGCGATGCCGCGCCTCATTCTGCCTTCTGTCCAGGTGAACATGCGCGCCGGTCATTTCCCGCCTGCCGAGGACAATGGCGTCACGTACCTCAAGATTCCGGTCAACGCAGTATGATGCTGCCCGGCTTCCCCAATGCCACCCCCGTCGCGGGGTTGGTTGGCGGCCTGCTGATCGGGCTTGCGGCAGCGATCATGCTGCTCGGACTTGGTCGCATCGCTGGTGTAAGCGGTATGTTGGCCCGCGCGTCGGGAATTTCCGATACGGGCACACCGCGCGCCATAGCGCTCGCGTTCATCGCCGGACTGCCGCTTGGTGCGCTCCTCGTCATACTGTCTTCCAGCAGTATCAGACCGCATTTTACAGGATCAGTCCTGCAACTGGTCATTGCCGGACTGCTCGTAGGTTTCGGCACGCGCCTTGGTTCAGGCTGCACGAGCGGTCACGGGGTCTGCGGTCTCTCCCGACTTTCGCGCCGGTCGATGGTCGCAACGCTGACCTTCATGGTCAGCGGCTTCGCCACCGTTGGGCTGATGCGCGCTTTCGGTTTCATCAACGGATAGTCGGAGGACACCGGACATGAAGAGGAATATGGGAACGGTCGATCGGATGCTGCGCACCATCGCAGCCTTGGCGATCGGTTATCTCTGGTGGACCGGAACGATCAGCGGGGACCTCGGTGTCGGCTTGGCGATCGTCGCAGTTATATTCCTTCTGACAAGCGCGGTCAGCTTCTGTCCGCTCTACCGCCCGCTCGGCCTTTCAACCTGCGGCACTGGGAAGTGAAGGTCCCTGCCATCTCGTTGCTAGCGGGCACCTTGTTCGGAGCTGGGCTCACCATATCCGGCATGGCTGACCCCGCGCGGGTGCGCGCCTTCCTCGATCTGTTCGGGGCCTGGGATCCCACGCTTGCCTTCGTGATGGTCGGTGCGATGGTGCCGATGGCGATCGCCTGGTTGGTCCAGAAGCGGATGCCGCGACCGATCGTCTGCGAGGCGTTCGACTTGCCCGGTACAAGCTTGCTGGATGCCAAGTTGCTTGGCGGAGCGTCATTGTTCGGGATCGGTTGGGCGATCGGGGGACTATGTCCCGGCCCCGCACTCGCCGACCTTGCCATCGCACCAATTGAAGCCGGAATTTTCGTCGCCGCCATGCTCGCCGGCATGACCGCGCACCGCATCATTACAAAATGAAAAGAGGCCCGCTTCAGAGCGGGATCGAGGAGAAGCCATGGACATCAAGCCGCTCAATCGGGACTTTGCAATCTCCCCGCAGATTGATCTCGCCGACCTTCCGGCAATCGCCGCCCAAGGTTACAAGGCGATCATCTGCAATCGACCTGATAACGAGGAGAAGGGTCAGATTGCCGCTACGGAGCTTCGTGAAGCTGCCGAACGACTGGGCTTAGAGTTCGCGCATGCGCCCGCAGTCTCGGGGGCGATTACCGATGCGAATGTTGAGGCCATGGCAAGTGCGCTAGCGCGCCTTCCTAGGCCGATTCTCGCCTTTTGCCGCTCCGGCGCGAGGTCGACGAAGTTGTATGACCTCTCCTCCTCTCGGAGCCAATCGGCCCCTGTAGTCCATATTCACGATGTCGTGATTGTCGGCGGCGGTGCAGCGGGGATTGCGACGGCAGCAAGCCTTCTAAAGCGCAATCCGAAGCTCGATATTGCAGTTATCGAGCCATCTGAGGAGCATTATTATCAGCCCGGTTGGACTATGGTCGGCGCCGGTGTCTTCGAGAGAGAGTTCACACGACGCACTGAAGCGCAGGTCATGCCGAGCCGAGTGAACTGGATCCGCGCAGCAGCCTCGGATTTTGCCCCCGACGAAAACAAGGTGATCCTCAGTGATGGCGGCGAAGTCCGCTACCGTGTTCTCGTTGCCTGTCCGGGTATCAAATTGGATTGGAACGCTATTCCGGGCTTGGCCGATACGATCGGCAAGAACGGCGTGACGTCCAACTATGGCTATGATCTTGCGCCCTACACCAACAGACTGGTGAAGCAATTCAAGGGCGGACGGGCGCTGTTCACCCAGCCCGCAATGCCGATCAAGTGTGCCGGCGCGCCGCAAAAAGCGATGTACCTTTCCTGTCATCGCTGGGAAAAGGCAGGCGTCCTGAAAGACATCGACGTCCAGTTCCACACCGCCGGCGCGGTGCTGTTCGGCGTTGCCGCCTATGTCCCGGCACTGATGGAATATGTCGAGCGCTATGGCGCGCACCTCAACTTCGAATCGAAGCTCGTCGCGATCGATGGCGCCGCAAAAGTGGCGACTTTCGAACGCAAGGATAGCGACGGCACCGGACGCGTCGAAGAGCGCTTCGACATGATTCACGTCGTGCCGCCACAGGTCGCGCCGGATTTCGTGCGCACCAGTTCCCTCGCAGCAGCCTCCGGCTTCATCGAAGTCAACGAGGCGACGCTTCGACATGTGCGCTATCCTAATGTATTTGCATTGGGCGACGCCTGCTCCGCCTCGAATGCCAAGACCGCCGCTGCGGCGCGCAAGCAGGCGCCGGTTGTCGCGGTCAATGTACTTGCCGTGCTCGAGGGCAAGCCGCCGACCGCTGACTATGACGGCTATGGCTCCTGTCCGCTAACGGTCGAGGCTGGCAAGATCGTGCTCGCCGAGTTCGGCTATGGCGGCAAATTGCTGCCCAGCTTTCCCAATTGGCTGATCGACGGAACGCGGCCCTCGCGCCTGTCCTGGCTCCTCAAGGACACCATCCTGCCGCCGGTTTACTGGCATGGCATGCTCAAGGGCCGGGAATGGATGGTCGCGCCGCACGCGATCGAAGCGGCGCACTGAGCCATGCTTGAGCCGCTTCAATATGCCCTCGGCGGACTGTCAGGCGCGCTGGTGGGCTTTGTCCTCGGGCTTGTCGGGGGCGGCGGGTCGATCCTCGCCGTGCCGCTGCTGCTCTATCTCGTAGGCGTCCGCAATCCGCATGAGGCGATCGGCACCAGTGCATTGGCCGTCGCGGCCAATGCGCTTACTGGCCTCTGGAACCATGCCCATGCCCGCACCGTGAACTGGCGGTGCGGGGGGATCTATGCTGCTGCCGGCGTCGTCGGTGCGCTCGGCGGTTCAACGCTTGGCAAGAGCATCGATGGGCACAAGCTGCTGTTCCTGTTCGCGATCCTGATGATCGTTGTGGCAGTCTTGATGTTTCGCGGTCGCGGCGACCAGGGCGTCGAGGGCGCGCAATGCAATCGGGAGAATGTCGGCAAGGTTGTCAGCTATGGTCTCGGGACCGGCGCCTTTTCCGGCTTCTTCGGGATCGGCGGCGGTTTCCTCATTGTGCCGGGGCTGATCGCCTCGACCCACATGCCCATCCTGCGCGCGATCGGCACCTCGCTCGTCGCGGTCGCGGCCTTCGGTCTGACGACAGCGCTCAACTATGCGCTTTCGGGCTACGTCCTTTGGGGTCTGGCCGGCGTGTTCATCGTGGGCGGCATTGTCGGGAGCGTCATCGGCACGCGTGCATCGCAGGTACTGGCCGCCGAAAAGGGCCGGTTGAACAGCCTCTTCGCAGTCTTCGTGCTCGTCGTTGCCATCTACATGCTATTCAAGAGCTGGTCCGAACTCGCCAGCTGAACGGGGATATTCATGGACGCCATCATTCTCGCAAGGGCGCAATTCGCCTTCACGGTGAGCTTTCACTTCCTCTTCCCGGCCTTTTCCATCGGGCTGGCAAGCTATCTGGCCGTGCTCGAAGCTCTGTGGCTGAAGACCGGCAAGGGCGTCTATGCGAACCTGTTTCGCTACTGGCTGAAGATCTTCGCCGTCGTGTTCGCGATGGGCGTCGTCTCGGGCATTGTCATGTCCTACCAGTTCGGCACCAACTGGTCAGTGTTCTCGGACAAGGCGGGACCTGTCATCGGACCGCTGATGGCCTATGAGGTGCTGACCGCCTTCTTCTTAGAAGCCGGATTCCTCGGGGTCATGTTGTTCGGGATCAACAAGGTTGGGCGCAAGCTGCACTTCGTCGCGACGCTTGCAGTCGCGCTGGGGACTTTTATTTCCGCATTCTGGATCCTGTCGGTCAACAGCTGGATGCAAACGCCCGTTGGCTATGAGGTCGGCGCCAACGGCCAGTTCCTGCCGGGGCCAAGCTGGCTGACAATCATCTTCAATCCCAGCTTCCCCTATCGGCTCTTTCACACGGTCCTTGCCGCCTATCTGACGACCGCTTTTATCGTGGGTGCCGTCGGAGGATGGCATCTCTTAAAGGACCGCACCAATCCCGGCGCACGCAAGATGTTCTCTATGGCGATGTGGATGGCGGCGCTCGTTGCTCCGATCCAGATCTTCGCCGGCGACATGCACGGGCTCAATACTCTCAAGCACCAGCCGGTGAAGGTGATGGCGATGGAAGGCCATTTTCAGAGCCACCCGCACGGTGCGCCTTTGATCCTGTTCGGCATCCCCAACAGCGCTGAACAGCGGGTGTATTATGCCATCGAGATACCCAAGGCGTCGTCGCTGATTCTCAAACACGAACTCGATGCGCCCTTGAGTGGCCTGGACACCGTGCCACCAGCTGATCGTCCTCCCGTCGGTATCGTCTTCTGGGCCTTTCGCGTAATGGTCGGGATCGGTTTCGCGATGCTCGGGATCGGGATCCTGAGCCTCATCGCGCGCTGGCGCAAGGCGCTCTACGACTGGCCGCTGCTGCATCGCTTCGCTGTGCTGATGGGGCCGTCGGGACTGATCGCAGTGCTGTCCGGCTGGATCGTGACGGAAGTCGGACGGCAACCCTTCACAATCTATGGTCTGCTGAGGACCGCCCAAAGCGCTTCACCGCTGGATGCTCCTGCGGTCGCCTCGTCGCTGCTGGCCTTCGTGGTCGTCTATTTCGCCGTCTTCGGGATGGGCATCTGGTATCTGCTTCAACTCATGAAGAAGCCGCCTGAAGCACATGAACCGCCGCCCAGTGATGCGCCCATTCGCAGTGCGGGGATCACCCCGGCGCCGGCTATCATCGAGGGAGCTTCGTCATGATCGATCTCACCGTCATCTGGGCCTGTATCATCGGCTTTGCTATCATCGCCTATGTCGTGATGGACGGCTTCGATCTCGGCATCGGCATCCTGTTTCCGTTCTTCAAGGTCGGGCAGGATCGGGACACCGCGATGAACAGCATCGCTCCGGTCTGGGACGGAAACGAAACCTGGCTGGTTATGGGCGTGGGCGGCCTGTTTGCCGCATTCCCGCTGGCCTATGCCATCATCCTTCCCGCGCTTTACGCGCCGATGATCGCAATGCTGCTTGGCCTTGTATTCCGCGGCGTGGCATTCGAGTTCCGCTGGCGCGACCCGGCGCACCGTGCTTTCTGGGACAAGGCGTTCACGACAGGGTCGGTCGTCGCCACCTTCGCGCAAGGCATTGCGCTCGGCGCGCTGCTACAGGGCATCACGGTCGAGGGGCGCAGCTATGCCGGGGGTTGGTGGGAATGGCTGTCGCCGTTCAGTCTGCTGACGGGTGTCGGGCTGCTAGTCGGCTATGCCCTGCTCGGGGCTTGTTGGCTCAACTGGAAGACTGAAGGCGGGTTGCGACGGCAGACGGTGACCTATGCCGGGCGGCTTGGCATCGGCCTGCTCATCATGATCGGCGTGATCAGCCTCGCAACGCTGCGGCTCGAAACGCAATACTTTCAGCGCTGGCTGAGTTTCCCGGGCGTGGTCGCGACAGCGCAGGTGCCGCTCGCCACGCTCGTCGTAACATTCCTGTTTTATCGTAGCCTCCGATTGAAGCGCGATGCGCAGCCTTTCTTCTGGGCGTTGGCCCTGTTCGGGCTATGCTTGGTCGGCCTTGGTGTCTCGATCTGGCCCGATGTCGTTCCGGCGCGGGTGACGATCTGGGAAGCTGCAGCGCCCGTCCGCAGTCAGTTGTTCATGCTGGTTGGAGCCTCGATCATGGTGCCCGTGATCCTGGCATATACGGCCTGGTCCTATTGGGTTTTCCGGGGCAAGGTTGGCATTGAGGGGTATCATTGATGCCGCTCTGGCTGAGTCGCCTTGGATGGTTTTTCGGCATTTGGGCTGCTAGCGTTTTCGCGTTGGCGCTTGTGGGCGGAATGCTCCGCTGGTGGCTACGCTAAATGGCCCCTCGCCATAGGTGAGAGGCCAACACTCAAATTTCGGTATTTTTGGGCGTCTTCTACGTCGATCCCGAGATAGCTAACCATATTCTCGATCTTGCTATGGCCGAGCAGGATCTGGACAACCCGTAGATTGCCGGTCGCCCTGTATATGATCGATGCCTTCGCTCGGCGGAGTGAGCGGGTGCCGTATTCGCTCCGCATCAGGCCAACTCCTGTCAACCATTCATCTACAAGCCGAGCATAATGCCGAGGCCGTTCGTCGGGAGGTGCGGGAACGTCGGCTTGTAATCAGGGCTGCCGTTTAACATGTCACAGGCGAACGTCGGGAATGTCCCAGCGCCCGTGCCCGGCACGCCCTGGGCACGGGCGCCAGCAGATTCAGATCTCCGTGTTTTCTGCAAGGGCAAGCGCGTCCTCTACGTCGATCCCTAGATAGCGCACCGTGTTCTCAATCTTGCTATGGCCGAGCAGTATCTGAACGGCGCGAAGGTTGCCCGTCGCCCTGTAGATGATCGATGCCTTCGTTCGGCGAAGTGAGTGCGTGCCATACTCGCTCCGCATCAAGCCGACACCTGTCACCCATTCGTCGACAAGCCGAGCATACTGCCGTGTGCTCAGGTGCCCATTGTGATCAACCCGGCTTGGGAAAACATAATCGTCCACTGTTCCGCCCCGGCGTTCGAGCCATGCCAGCAAGCTCGCTCGAGCATCTGGCAGCAGCTCAAATTGAACGGGCCGACCTGTTTTCTGCTGCATGACGATTGCCCGCGTTCGGACCTGCCCGCCGCTTACAAGGTCGCCGATCTTGATCTGCACGAGGTCGCAGCCCCGAAGCTTGCTGTCGATCGCCAGATCGAACAGCGCCCGATCTCGTAGGCGGCGGCGCTGATTGAGGTAGAAACGGATTTCCCAAATCTGCTTCGGTTTCAGCGCCCGCTTGGCGCCCACGGTCCTTCCTGCATTCCAAACCGGGCGCTTGGTGGCGATGAGTTCTGTTTCAGGCATCTCCATGATCGTTCTCCTTTGGCCACATTGGCCTTCTGCAGAACGCTTGCCGACGAGGATGCGCAGGACTTGCTATAGGGCTCGTGCCGACCAACTCAAGACATTTGGCGTCATTGATGTGACCGACAGCTTTTGCCAGGATCCGCCATGCCATGGCTGCTGCCAATATAAAGTCGCCGCCCACCATGCGGAGCTTTGCCATCTGAGCGACATACCCAGAACGGGAGCACTCTTTCCAGCATTCCTCTCGAGGACATTGCCTGGGCTGCGCATGCCGCGCGCCAGGCCATGGAGCGTGACCAGACGCCGCGGCTCTGGTTCCAGCTCTATTTCCAGGCTGATCGAGGGCATTCGCTTGAACTGGTGCGACGCGCCGAGGCTGCTGGCTATTGCGTCCTCATGGTAACGATCGATGCGGCCATGAAGCGATCCGAATTCGCACTGCCGGAAGGGGTCGAGGCCGCCAATCTCCGTGGAATGCCCCGCAGCGTCCAGAACAGCGCGGCTGCGGGCGGGCAGATCATCTTTGGAACGGCGCTGGCCGACGCCGCACCAACCTGGGACGATATCGCGTGGCTGCGCAAGCAGACCAGTTTGCCGATCATATTGAAAGGCATCCTTTCTCCTGCTGACGCTCGCATGGCACTTGATCATGGCGTTGATGCCATTGTCGTGTCGAACCATGGCGGACGCGTCACCGACGGTCTCATCACGCCCATGAAAGCGCTTCCATCGATCGCGCGTACGATCGATGGAAAATGCCCGATCCTTCTCGACAGCGGTGTGCGTACCGGCACGGATGTCCTCAAGGCGATTAGCCTTGGTGCCAGCGCGGTCATGATTGGTAGGCCGCAACTTCATGCCCTCGCGGTGGCAGGCATGGCCGGCGTTGCCCATATGCTTCACATGATACGGGCAGAGTTCGAACTCGCCATGGCGCAAGTCGGCGTGAAATCGCTGGACGAACTTGGTCCTGCTTATGTCACCTCTTCAGACTGATGTGTGAGGCCGGACGAATGTCCGGCCGCATGTTCCTCTAGGCGCGACATATGCACTATCCTCGGCGCTTCGAGGCCGGCGAGGCATAAACGCCGTAGCCCACCCTCTCGATCAAGCCACGCTTGGTCATCTTGCTGACGACCGAGCGAGACACGCCCATTCGGCCGAGATCGGCGATTGTTGCCGTGTCACGATCGCGCAAAACCGCAAAGACAACTGCCTGTTTGGGGGCGCCATATGTGCGATTTATGAGCCGGATCGAACGATCCTGTCGCTTCTTTGCCCGTTGTTCAGGAAGACCTGGGCACCGGGCGACATTACGAAAATCAAGTTTGCCGCCACGCCGGGTCAGGCCTGCTGCGCACGCGTCCAGCAATGCGTGCAGGTGCGCCGGCAGCCCGATGTCCATCGGCGGTATCTGGCGCTGGAATGCTGCTATGCCCCCAAGAAGCCGGATCTCATCCTGGTTCACAAATGGGCTGGACAATGTCGCTATCACGAAGCCTCGCTCGGTGGCGTGTTCACCCAGTGCTGCGAATGCCCGGATAGCGGCCTCTCCGACTTTGGCACTGCTGCCACCACGCAGAAGGCAAATTGCCAGCCGCTCCTCCCTTGTGAAGCGCTTCAAAGGAAGGAAGCGGCTGGACATGGTCAGAACTTCGCGCTGAGGCCGACCTTCACCGCAGTCGGTGAACCTGGCGTGATGTTGTTGTTGCTATGGGCATAGAGATAGTAACGCTTGCCAAGGATATTCTCGACATTCACCTGCAGGCTCAGCTCTGGCGCGATGTCGAAATAGACGGCGCCATCGAGCCGCGTATAGCCGGGCATCGCGACGAAATTGTCGGTCGAGGCGTAGCGCTTGCCCTGGTAGATCACGCCCAGCGCAGCGCCGAGCTGTTCGATCGGATCGAAGCGGGTCCAGAGCGAGGCGCTGTGCTTGGGCATGTTGGGCAGGATGTTCCCTGCCTGGACAGTGCCCGAGACATTGTCGAGGAAGGTGCCGTCGGAATAGGTGTAGGCGCCGACCATGCTGAGCTGCTTGGTAATGCTGCCCGCAGCACTGAGTTCGATGCCCTTGGTGCGCTGCCGTCCGATCGGCACCGTCGGCGAGGCCGCATTATTGGGATCGCTCAGCGCCAGAACATTGTCGCGATCCAGTTGATAGATGGCGGCGGCAAGGTTGAACGTGGGGAGAATGTCCCACTTCGCACCGATTTCGTAGTTCTGGAACTTCTCCGGCGCCAGGCTGGCGTTGGAAAGCGAAAGGCCGGTCAACTGGTCGCCACCACGCGGCTGGTAGGTACGCGAGTAGCTTGCATAGATGGAGGCATTCTCGGCCGGCTTGAAGATGAGGCCGGCGCGCGGAGACCAGAGATTGTCGGTCACGTCATAATATTCGGGAGATATGGTGCTGCCGCTCGTCCGGAAGGCGAGGCTGCGCCGATCGTGCAGCGTGGTCTTGAAATGCTCGTAGCGCACGCCCACGACGATATCGAACATGGGCGAGATGGCGATCTGGTCCTGGACATAGCCGGCCGCGACCTCCGCCACGCCGTTGCTGTTCGTGCTGCTCGAAATCATGGTCCAGCTGGTGGGCAAACGAACATTAGACGCCGAGATCGGCACGGTCACCGAGCTTGCATTGCCTGCAAAACGCCCTTCTTCCCGAATATTGTCGGATTTTTGGTGACCATATTCAGCGCCCACGAGCAGGGTATGCTCAATGGAGCCGGTATTGAAGATCGCATTGAAATCGGTCTGGTTGATGAAATTCTTGCGTTGCGTGGTGGCACGATAGGCCGAGATGCTCACGCTCGTTTCAGCTGCGTTGACCGCGCCGGGGAAGACGTTGGAATAATATTTGTCATAGTCGGCATAGCGGGTGCGGTTGCGGATCGAGACCGTGTCGCTGAACTTATGTTCGATGAACAGCGAACCGGCGTCGGTATTCGTACCGGTAGGGCTCTGGGTCGGATCGCCGAAGAACTGACCGCGCGGCGTGCGAAGCGGGCCAACGATATTGGTCGCCGAAGCGCCGAACCGAGCGGGAACGCCACGATCGGCGACGCGCTCATCCTCGAAATGCTCATATCCAAGCGAAATGGTCGTATCGGGACCAATTTTGAATGAGCCGGTCGGGTTGAAGCCCCAGCGGTTATAGTTGACGCCATCGCGATAGCTGTCGCTGTCCTGATAGACACCGGTCAGTCGGACAGCTGCAAAATCGCTGATCGGCGTGCCCAGATCAAACTGGGCGCGCTTATGCTCGAAGCTTCCGCCTTCCAGTCGGAAGGCACGATGAAGATTCCAGTCCGCAACCTTGGTAACGCGATTGACCACGCCGCCTACGCCGCCCCGGCCGAAGATCATCGCGTTCGGTCCTTTGAAGATTTCCAGCTTCTCGATGTTATAGAGGTCGCGATAGGTCTGGATATCGTCGCGCATGCCATCGACGAAGAAGTCGCCGGTGGTCGAATTGCCGCGGATCACCAGCGTTTCGCGATTACCCTCGCCCTGGGCCGAGAAAACGCCCGGGACATAGCGTATGGCGTCACCGATGCTGTTGGCTGCCTGATCCTCGATCTGCTTGACCGACACCACATTGACCGACTGGGGTACATCGATCAGCGGCGTATCCGTGCGCGTCGCGCTGATGCTGCGGCTGACCTTGTAGGAGCTTTCGGCTTCCCGATCATCGATCGCGGTGTCCGTGACCGTTACGGACCCGAGAACCTGCTCCTGGGCTATTGCGAGTGAGGGGGAGACCAGCGAAAGGAGGATGCCGGGCGCAGTCGACGCAAGCAGCGCCGATCGGAAAATCGCTGAATATTGCAAGGTTAGATCCCCTTCATTTAATGCGAATAGTTATCATTCGCGAGGGGGGTTAGCGCTTCGGTCGGGACGTGCAACTGGCCCAGGGATAAGGTTGGGATGTTGTATATGCCCCCCAATGTTCCGGTAACTTATCGCGCGAGACGAACCTCTACAGCAAAACCGGGCTTGTCCAGAACGGTCGCACAGCCCCCATGGATTTGCGCGACAGCAGAGACAAGGGCCAGGCCCAGACCATGTCCGTCGGTGGTGCGGCTGGCTTCGGTCCGCGTAAAACGGCTGAACAGTCGATCACGCTCGGTTGCCGGAACACCGGGACCATCATCGCAGACTTCAAGAATAACGAAAGCCTCGCTGGCAGTCAGATTGAGCGCGACCGTCGTGCCAGCCGGCGTATGCCGCAGCGCATTATCCAGCAGGTTGGTGATGAGTTGGGACAGCAATCGGGCATCGCCCCGGATGCGAAGCCCCATATGGATGGTCGAATGCAGCGCATGACCTGAAAGCTCGAAATCGGGCGCATAGGTTTCGACCACATCCTCGACCAGATCTCCAAGCGCCAGTTCCTGAAAATCTCGCTTGAGCGTGCCCGCCTCGATTTCGGATATGCGAAGGATGGCCGAGAAGACCTCGAGCAGTTCATGGGATTCTGCTATTGCCGCCTCGATCGCGCGCGTGCGCTTGTCTCCGCTGAAGGCGAGTGCTTCATCCAGACGATTATTCAGGCGCGTCAGTGGCGTTCGAAGGTCATGCGCAACATCGCTCGACACCTGTCGAAGATTCTCGACCAGGGCAGCATTGCGGTCCAGCATATGATTGAGCGACTTGGCGACGCCGTCGAACTCGTTGTCAGATCCGTCCAGCGGCATGCGCTGGGTCAGGTCTCCTCCGATAATGGCCTGGGCCGCATCGTCGAATCGGCGCAATCGACTGCGCGTTACAGCGCCAACGGTCCAGGCGCCCCCGACAGCCAGAAGAAGCATGGCGGCAAATGAGGCCGAAAACAGCTTCAGGATCGTGATGTCCATCTCGTCAATCACCGTGCGATCTGCTGCCACCAGAAGGCGGCTGCCGTCGGGCAGATCGGTGATGAGTGCCTGGGCTATGGCGCCATCCTTCCCGTAGTGCAGTAATTCGAAATATCCTGCCTTTGCCGGAATTTGCGCATCCAGTGCGCCGGCCAGCCGTCGTCCTTGGGGATCGACCAGAATATATCCGAGGCTTGCCGTGCTGTGCCCGGCATCGCGCTGATGAATGAGTTCGGCCAGTGCCGGGGTTCCGCCAGCACCCGCCCGCTCCAGCAAGGCGCTCGTCTCGGTGGCGGTTCGATGGTCCAGTTGCACCTCCATCGCCTCATGGGTCAGCGCATAGGCCAAGAGCCCGATCACAAGCGTCGCCAGAACGAAGGCCAGGCTAACCAGTGCCGTAAGGCCAAAGGTCGTTTTCCATGGGCGGGGCATTAATTGCTCCTGATCATGTAACCCGCGCCGCGAACCGTCTCGATCGCATCGACATCGAAGCCCGCATTCAGCTTCGAGCGAAGCCGACTGAGATGGGTCTCCACGATATTGGTCTTGGGCTCGAAGTCGAAGTCCCATACGCGTTCGAGCAGCATCGTTCGGGTAACCACGCGATGAGAATTGCGCATGAGTTCGGCGAGCAGCGAGAATTCCCGCGGTTGCAAAATGACCTTCTTTCCTCCGCGATGCACTGTGCGCCTGTGAAAGTCGATATCGATGTCGCCAACGGTCAGCCGGGACTGTTCGACTTGCGGTGCCTGCCGTCGACCAAGGGCATTCAAGCGGGCGAGGAGCTCGGAAAAGGCGAAGGGCTTGACCAGATAGTCGTCGGCGCCTGCCTCGAGCCCCTCTACCCGATCCGCTATTCGACCAATTGCGGTCAACATGAGAACGGGCGTGAGGTCGCCGGTCGCGCGCAGCATCTTGAGCAGGGATAGACCGTCCAGTCCTGGCAGCATGCGATCAACGATGATCGCGTCATAATTGCTGTCCGTTGCCTGGAACAGTCCCTCTCGTCCTTCCTCCACAAGGGTCACGGCATGCCCCACTTCCTTGAGGCCTCGGCTGAGGAATTCGCGTGTTTCCCCATCGTCTTCGATAATCAGGATATGCATGCGTTCTTCTACTCCATCACCCTGACCGGATCGAGCGGCTCAGGTGCTCGCTGCCATCCACCGCCCAGCGCACGGAACAGGGAGATATAGGATTGTGCCAGCAGATGATCCGACTGTCCCTTTTGAAGAGCAGCCGTTGCAAGGGTTCGTTCGGCATCGATCACCAGCAATGGCGACGCGTCGCCAATCCTGGCCCGGGCACTGGTTCGACGGGCGTAAAGCCCTGCTGCCTCTCTTGCCCGATCAAGCGCCTGGTTCCGGATGGCTTCGCTTTGTAGGCCTGCAAGTCCGGTTTCGACTTCCCTGAGGGCGCGCAGAACGGCGTTGTCGAACGAAGCCAGCGCAGCGCGTTCGGCTGCCTGCGCCTGCGCGATCTTGGCGCGCGCCGGCGCCTGGTTGGGGAAGGACCAGGAAATTAGCGGTGAGGCACTGGCAGAAAAAGCGCCGGACAGAAGTCCCAATGCGCCGCCCAGCGTGATCCTGGGATAGAGTTCGGCCCGCGCGATGGTGATCTTGGCTGTTGCCGAAGCAAGCTTGCGCTCTGCTTCGCGAATATCGGGCCGACGTGCCAGCAGTGCAGCACCGTCGCCTATTGGCACTTCGCTGCTCGCTCTGGGCAGCAGCGTGCAATCAACCTTGGCCATCTGGGGGGTGGTAGGCGGCAAGCCCTGAAGCGTTGCGAGCCGGAATCTTGCGCTGGCGGCAGCGGCATCGAAAGCCGGGATCGTAGCTCTCGATGCTTCAAGCAGGCTGGCGGCTTGCGCGACCTCAAGGGGAGACACTTCCCCTGCCGACAATTGTTCGCGAACGGCCTTGAGATTGCGTTCCTGCGCATCGACAATCTTGTAGGCCACCGCCCCATTCTGACGCGCCGCACATAGATCGATGTAAGCGAGCACGGTATCTGCCGCCACGGCCACGCGCACACCATCCAGCGCGGCCGCTTGCGCCTGCGCGTCAGCGCGGGCGGCCAGCGCTCCCGCACGCAGCCGACCGAACAGATCGATATCCCAGCTTATGGTTGCTGCGGCATCATAATCACTGCTCGACACATTGGCTGCGCTTGGCTGCCCTGCAGGATTGTCGATCGCTGCGCTGCTTTCGAGGATCGGTTGCGGAAGTCGCGCTGCGTCCGCCTGCCGGGTCGCAGCGCGCGCTGCTTCGAGATTGGCAAAGGCTGCGCGAAGATCGGCATTAGCTGCGAGGCTCGCTTCAACAAGCGCATCGAGTTGGCTGTCATTGAAAAGCTGCCACCAGTTTTCCGGCAAGGGTCGGTCGATCACATGTTCGCCACGCGAAAAGGGAGGCGGAGCCTGGGTAAGGCCCGATGCGGGTGGCGCGCCTTGCTGGGAGACACAGCCGCTTGCCAGGAGTCCAGCAGTCATCAGGCACGCGTGAAGGATGGCCGTTTTCATATTGCTGCTCCCTTCATGCGAGCATCTTGGGGCGAGGGCTCGGCCGGCCCAGCCGCATCCTCGCCGTACCGAGCGTAGAGGGCAGGCATCAGGAAAAGATTGAGGAGCGTGGATGATACAAGTCCACCAAGAATGACGATCGCCATGGGATGTTCGATTTCATGGCCCGGCGCGTTCCCCGCCACGATCAGCGGCACAAGCGCAAGGCCCGCGCAGGCTGCAGTCATGAGGATGGGAACCAGCCGCTCTTCTGCTCCGCGCAGAACAAGCGATGGACCAAAAGCCTCTCCCTCATGAACACGCAAATGGTGATAATGCGACAGGAGCATGATGCCGTTGCGTGCCGCGATGCCGATGACGGTGACGAAGCCGACGAGTGATCCCAGCGACAAGAGGCTGCCGGTGAACGCCACCGCCACAACGCCACCGACCAGCGCGAAAGGAAGGCTGACCGCAACCAGCGCAGTGATCCGGTGAGAGCGGAACTCCATCCACACCAGCACCAATATCCCGACAAGACAGAATAGGCCGGTCGTCCAAAGTCGCTGGCGCGACTCCTTGAGTGCTGCATATTCGCCAAGGACCTTGGCATGATAGCCTTGAGCAAAGCGGGTCCTGGCCACGATGGACTCAACCGCCTGGGCGACTGTGCCCAGGTCCGCACCACTGACGTTGAGCGTCACATCGAGGCGTCGTTGACCATCCTCGCGCTTGATTTCATTGGGAGCAGGCACCACTGCCACGTCCGCCACATCGCGCAGGCGTACCGCACCGCCGTTGGGCGTCTGGATCATCAGATCAGCGAGGGCATGCATGTCGCCTCTGGTCGCTGCCTCTCCCCAGAGCGCCACGTCAAAGGCTTTCTGATCGCGGTAAATCTCGCCAAGCTTCTGCCCGGCAACGAGGGATTGTGCCTGGCGGCGCACCTCGCCCGGCGTCAGGCCGAAGGTTGCCAGATCGCCGCTGCGGGGACGGATGCGGATCTGCGGGACCAGAACCTGCTGCTCGACCTTGAGGTCCGCTACGCCTTCCACTCCGGCTACCTGTTGCTTGATCCGGTCCGCAGCAGCACGAAGCTCATTCTGATCGGGGCCAAAGATCCGCACCACAACCGTCGCGCTTGCACCGGACAGAACTTCCTTGATCCGTTCGCGCAGATAGGTGAGCACATCCCGGAAGAGCCCAGGATAGCCTTCTATCACCTCCTTGATCCTGGCCACGCTGCCGTCATAGTCCGCCTTCTCGTCGAGACTTATCCACAACTCGGTGAAGTTCGGGCCGACCACCTCGTCGGCCGCTTCCGCCCGCCCGATATGTGCGCCGAAATTACGGACGCCCGGGATCGCACGAAGCTCCTTGGAAACCCGGATGGTGATCCGATCCATGGCTTCGATGGAGGCTCCGGGTTTTTCGAGCCAGTGCATGAGGAAATCGGTTTCGCGGAATTCCGGCAGGAACTGATCCTTGAAAGTCGCATAGCCAACACCCGCCAGAAGCAGGCCCGCTCCGATCACGATCATAACCGCACGCGGTGCGGCAATGATACGAGGCAGCATTGCTCCATAACGCCCCTTGAGCGCTCGTACGAAACGCGTGTCACCTTCATGTTTGACCGGAGCATTGGGTAGCAGAAACAGGCAAAGGGCAGGGGTTACGACGAGCGCAACCAGCAGCGATGCTGCGATCGCCAGGACATAGGCAATGGCGAGCGGCTGGAAGAATGTGCCCGCGACCCCGCCCAGGAAGAAGATGGGGAGAAAGACCAACATCACGATCAGCGACGCGAAAACCACCGCAGAGCGCACCTCTAGCGACGCTGCCAGTACGACTTCGAATGGCGTCCTGGGATTATCGGCCTCGCGGTTGAGGCGGAGCCGCCGGGCAATATTCTCGACGTCGATGATGGCATCGTCGACGACCTCTCCAAGCGCGATCACCAGACCGGCAATAACCATGGTATTGATGGTCGCCCCGCTCCAGAGCAGGACGAGCCCGGCACCGAGCAACGACAGGGGAATGGCGACCAGACTGATAATCGCCTGCCGCCAGTCCCGGGTAAAAAGAAACAGAACGACCGCCACGAGGAAGCAACCAATCGCGAGTGCGCGGGTGAGATTGTCGATCGAGCGTTCGATGAAGGTCGCAGGTCGGAAGATGCTGCTGTCGACCTTGACGTCCTGCAAACCGGGCTTGAGCTCCTCCAGGGCAGCTTCGACCGAGCGCGTGAGTTCGAGAGTGTTGCCTGTCGGCTGCTTCTCTACGATGAGCATGATGCCTGGCCCATCATCAATGATCGCGTTCCCGATCGGCGCGGCATAGCTCTCGGTCACCCGGGCAACATCGCCTACGCGGATCGGTGCATCGCCGGTCAATTTGACGACAGTCCGAGCAAGGTCGTCGGCTGTTTGAACGGCGCTTGGCTGCTGCACCGCGAGGCGCTGATTGGCGTTGTCGACAAAGCCGCCGCCTCCCACCAGGACGGCATCACCGGTTGCCAGGCGCAGTTCGTTGAGAGTGACCCCAGCCGCACGTAGCTTGTCAGGGTCGACGAGAACCTGAAGCTGACGATCGCGCATGCCCCACATGGCGACATTGGCGACGCCAGGCACGGACATCAGCCTGGGTCGAATAGTCCAGCGAACCAGTTCGGACAGTTCCATCTGATCGAGCTTTTTCGAGGAAATGCCGATCTTCATGGCGCGGCTGGTCGACGAAAGCGGGGCCAGCATGATCGGAGGGCGTGCGGCAGCAGGCAGTCGAGCCTGTGCCTGGGTAACCCGCTCCTGCACCATCTGCCTTGCACGGAAGACATCCGCGCCGCGCTCCAGGAGAATGACCACGGACGAAAGACCCAGGACCGACTTGGACCTCAGCGTGGCTATACCAGGCACGCCATTCACCTGGGTTTCGATCGGAACGGTAATGAGGCTTTCGACTTCCTCCGTCGAGAGCCCTGGCGCTTCGGTCTGAATCTCCACGATCGGCGGCGCAAATTCTGGAAAGACATCCAGCGGCACATCGGTCGATGCCCGCAGTCCGAGCACGACCAGGATAGCGGCAAGAACAAGAACGATGACGCGCTGCTGAAGTGCGCTGCGGACGAGCCAGGCGAGCATCAGTGCGCCACTCCGAATTCGGTGCCGAACAGTTCCATGGCGCCGACCGAAACTACCTGTGCTTCAGGCGCCAGGCCGCGGATGACGACAGCGCCATCCTGCCCGCTCGACAGGGCTTCGATGCGCTGCCGGATGAAATTGCCCGGCGCCGTCTGGAGATAGACCCATTCTCCGCCGTAAATGTCCCGCACGATCGCACTGGCTGGGACGGAAAGCCCTTCCTGGGTCTTGCCGAGGGGAAGTCGAATGCCGACGCGCTGTCCCACGCGCCAGAATTGGTCGCTATTATCGAGCGCATAATAGAGGTCGACCGTACCAGCTACTGCATTGGCCGACGGCGGGGCTTGAACCGGTGTCCCTTTGCGTCCTCCCTGCGTTGTTCCCAGGGGCGCGACGATGATGGATGCATTGCGGTTGATGGCAGCAACATCTGTGCCGGCGACGGAAACGCGGACCCAGAGACGTGACTGGTTGCCCAACGACGCAACCGCGGGCCCGAGCAAGCGTCGTTGCTCGATCGCAACCTGGGCCTGGGCCTGGGCTGTTGCGAGCGCTGCCGCAGCCTCGTCCCGCGCCCTGACGCTTCCAGCTTCTTCTGCAACGAGCCTGCTGGCGCGTTCCAGCGCAATGCGCGCGAGCCGAACCTGCGCGCGCGTCCGCTCGACCTCGCCGTCGGCGCTCGCCTGGCTGGCACCAATTTGTGCCAGATTGCTGAGAGCACCGGTGGGTACGCCACCAGTCCCATTGGGAACGACGATTTCGCCGCTCGTTTCTCGCGCCAGCGCAGCCGTTCCCGCACCAACCCTGGTCGTCTCGATGCCGAGCCTTTTTACAGCTTCGGGCTTCAGCGTCAGCCTGACCAGTTCGGTCTCATGCGCGACAACCTCACCATGGGATGGAGGCGAAGAAGACTGCTTGCCCTGCTGACTGCAGGCGCCGAGCATTACGAGCGCGCTCAATGGCAGAAATAGGAGAGAGGTCGTTCGGATCATGCTGCTCACCGATAAATGGATCGGTTCGAGCCCTATCGAACTTGTCTGGCGTCCAAATCTCGCCAACTATACCATTTGTCCATCTTTGCTGGAAAAGTGGCTACAGCCCTCAAAATCGCAAAGCCATTGCAATCCCGCCCCCCTGCCCATCGCTCCAGGGAAGCATTCGAATATTGTTGTTGCGCCTGGTCGTGAGAAGCAGGCCTGATGCTTCGCCCAGAAGGGCCCCGGCAGCGACATCATACCAGTGATGTTTGGTACCCTGGACACGAGAGATTCCGACGATGGTCGCAACCAGATGGGCTGGAAGCCCGACTTTCCAGCCGTAGCGGTTCTGGAGCGTTGCAGCTGCCGCAAAGGAAGTGGCGGTATGGGTGGACGGAAAGCTCCGCCGGTCGCTGCCATCCGGGCGGGTTTCGGGAAAGATATCCTTCAGTCCAAGAGACACCAGCGTCGCGGCACCGACACTTCCACTTGCCTGAAGCGCGCCCTGCCAATCCTCCTGAACGAGGGGCGTGCCGAGCGCGGCAATCACCAGCGCGTCTCGACCGATATTACTGGTATCGCGCCACGTCCGGTCGGACGCCTGAGCAAATCGCGGCGTGAGCAGGACACAGCAAAATACTGCAATTACGATGAAAAGCCGCATGAAGATCCCCTGCCAGGCTGGATGCCCGTGCCGGCAGGACGGCGTCATCCAAGGGGTGCCTCAGTCGAGAAATGCCTGTGCAGCGAAAATTATGGGAAATGCTGTTGCGCTCGTTGAAACTAATGGTCCGATAACGATCTGGAGGGCGCCATCCCCCTCTCCTGCCCTACGCTATCAACGATCGTTTCTGAGCGCCCACCATATGATCCTGACCATGAGGGGCCAGCACCGACAGGTGCATTGGCGCTGGAAGGCGGGTTCGAGGGAAGATAGGACGGGATGCTTCTTTTCGGGTTCCACATCGAACCTCACAAGATTTCTGCGGCGGAGGCGGCCGCGCTGTGCGGGCGGTTGGCCGGGTAAGGGCGCCATTTTCGATGCGGAGGTTTCAGGCTGCATGGCGCACAGCAGTTCGCAGCGAGGAATAGGCCTCGAACAGCCAAGAAAAATGCTCGTCCATCGTGGTGACTGAAGCTGCCGCGGTTGCGGCTCGACTACGCCAAATGTCCGGATCGGTAGCTGCGAAATTTTCTATCGCTTCAACCAGACTTGCCGTGTCACCTGCACGGAAACGGAGACCGATTCCTGAACGCGCATGATCGGCAGCGCCTCCTTCATCGGGCACGATCACGGGGACGCCGCTGGCGCGCGCTTCGGCGGCGGTCATGCAGAAGGTCTCTGCCTCGCACCCGTGGACGAGGGCATCGGCGCTTGCCAGCAGGCTCGCGAGTCGCCGCCGGTCGGTCGTCGGCGCCAGCAGATGGATATGCGGGTTGTGCGCGGCTGCACGGCGCACCCGCGCGCTGTCCCGACCATCACCCAGGAGCACCAGGCCGACGGGCCGACGGTAACCGGCGAGCGTCGCAGCCTGTATGACCATTGGCCATCGCTTCTCGGGTGCATGCCGGCCGACCCCCATCAGCAGCAGGCCATTTTCATCCAGGCCGCATCGCGCGAGAAGATGCCGCCTCAAAGCTGCGTCGCGATGCGACGGGGTAAAAATATGGGGCTCTACCCCCATGGGGACGGTACAGACCGAACCGACGCCCCCGGCGCGCAGGCGCGCGGAAAGACTGTCATTTGCGCTCACGACCATGTCGAAAGCCTGTCCGAGCCGTCGCAAATGTCGCCAGTACCAGTCAAAGCCCCGGTCGATGGCTGCCCGCGGCGCAACATTGCCGAACCAGCGATAGGCGTAAGCCGACAGAGGATCTGCATGCATTACCAGTGCGCGCGGGACATCGCCGCGCCAGCGTGCAACCATGGAGGCACTCGACCATGGCGACGATGCTTCGACCAGGTCGGGGGCAAGCGCGTCCAGCATGCGATGCAGCGCTGCCTCATCATCGAAATAATGATAGCGCCGATCCAGCGGAAAACGCTTGGCTGGAATGGTCACGACGCTCCCGCCGCGCGCAGGCCGCCGCGCCAGTTTCTCGCCCGGCGCAAGGATGATTATGTCATGCCCCGCCGCTGCGCCGGCATGCAGTTTCCGCTCTACATAGGTCTTAACCCCGCCGCCCTGCGGCGCATAAAAAGCGCAAACGTCGACAATTCGCATGGGCTAGCGCTCCAAAGGTCCGAAGGAAAACAGGCCGCGCCGGTAATTGAGCCTGATGGGAATATGGGCCGGAGCGGCGCCTACGCGCGCCGATGCCTTTGCCGCTGACGGTTTCGACAATCCGAGTTTGGGATTGCCCGCAAAACCTACGCCGTCGATCGAGAGCGAGAATTTCCGGTTGGCATCGCGATCATGCATCAAGCTGATCGCGTAGACGCCGGGGCCTGGTGCCCGGATGCACAGCGTCACTGACCCCTGGGAGGGGACGGTTTCCTCGACCCGCCGAAACACCTTACCTTCCGAAATCAGGATATTGTCGTCGGCGAGAAAATCGGCGTCATTTGCTGGGTAGAGCTCAAGCTTGAGGCGTCCCCTGCGGTCCTTCAGTCCCTCGACCGACACGAGAAAGGCTGACCCGCTTTCATTTGGCCGACAGAGCCCCTCAGCCTTGCCCAGATCTGGCGATGAAGGGATCGGCGCAGCGGACATCATGGCAAACAGGATCATGTCCGATCCTTGATCAGGCCGTTCATTCCCAGAAGCAGACCGACAACAAGATGCGCGGCAAGAATCAGCGTGGCCATCAAAGCCATCGCCGAAACAATGTCGCTGTCCCGTCCGATCAAGAAAGCGGCCACACCCGCAAAGACGACGTCCTTGTTGGGAAGCAGGGGCAGCCTGGAAAGCAACTGTCTGATCGTTCCAAGGATGATCCACATGCTCAGGTCCACCGAGGGGAGCAGCAGGTGCCACATCATGGCGGCCAGCAATGTCGTGGCCAGGATACGCAGCACGTGAATGGCGGAAATCAGCCACAGTTCGTGCCGAGGCAGCGCGAACAGCCGATTGCGCAAAAGCATGGCAAGCATGGACGTCAGCAGGACGAAGAAGATGGATCCCGATATCTCCCATCTGCCAATCCCCGCGACGCCGCTGCCCAGAAGCGGGAAGGCGAAGATCATCATGATCAGCGTCACGACGTTGCCGGCGAGCGCAGACAGGATGGTGACGTCCTTGAGCGCCGCAAAGGGTGCGGACCTGATGTCGGCGCTACGCCTGGCCCATGCGTAAAAGTAGACCTCGCCAAGATAGCCCAGCAGAATCTCGTTGCTCACCAGCTTGCGAAGAAGCGCGCCGAAGCCCGCCGCTGGAATATGCCAGAGTCGCCGAAAAATGACCCATTCCGAGATCGGGCCGGCAAGATAATAGGCGGCGAACGCGGTCCAGAATATGGGTGTTGTCGGCAGAAGCTGCAGGAGGTGGGCCGTGTCCAGGCCCCTGAACTGCTGCAGGACCGCCAGCAGGATCAGCAGCGAGATGATCGGCCCCGCCCATATCGTCCAGTTGCGCCCTGTCCGTATCAGCGGCTCTGGCGAGATCATGGTGCCAATGGCTGGCACCGTGGGCTGGAAAACGAGATTTGAGGAAAGGACTGAACCACCTGAATTCGGGTCCGTCATGATCGTCTCTTGATAGTTGCGTCACCCATGGGACGGCGCACTCAGGACCGAACCTCAGCTTGCGGATGGCAATTATTTTCGGAGATAGAGTTGTATGTAACATGTTTAAAACAGGTGATATAATCGCCACATGCCTGTTCGATCGTGAAACGTTTCGCCTGGGAATAGCTGGCATCCTCGCATTGATCCATGCGGCGGGCTGCAGCGATCGCAGCAGCCAGATCATAGAGATTGCCGACAGGGACGAGCGTCGCCAGACGTCCATGTTGCGTGAGTTCGGACATGGCGGAACTGCAATCGGTCGCGATGATCGGAAGTCCGGCGCCGAGCGCTTCGATGATCACCGCTGGTACGCCCTCATAATTGGACGATAGCAAGAAAATATCGAATCCGGTGAGGTGCCTCGCCGGATCGGGCACATGGCCCTTGAAACGAACCCGATCTTCTATGCCTAGTTGCAGGGCCAGCGCAGCCAGGCGTTCGCGCTCCGGCCCGTCTCCATATATCGTCAGGCAATCGCGCGTTGTTGCAGCGACGGCGAAGGCGCGAAGCATGAGCCCGAAATTCTTCTGCGGGACAAGCCTTCCGACCGCCACGAATTGAAGGCCCTCATTTTCCTGCCGTCGACGGCCAGTGGCACCGGCTCGTAAAGTCTCGAGTTGGCGCTGGTCGATCGCAGGGTCGGCTATGATGGAGATGCATCTCGATGGGATGTGGATGGCGGAGGATATCTCCCTTTCCATTGCATGTTCCATACCCACGAAATGATCGATGAACCGGGCATGGAGGCGCACCCATAGCCGATACAGCGTGCGGATCGGCATGGGCATATCCCTGCGCTCGAGATCATTGCTGATCTTGGCGACAATAGGGGGACAACGCCTGCCAAGCAGCAATTTCATCGCCAGCGCAACGACCGTGTAGCTGTTGCCGGCACAAAATAGCAGATCAGGCTGGAGCCGCCGAATGACGGCCGGCAGGGTAATCATCATCCACAGCGTCTCGAACCGCCTGGTGGAAAAGGGGGGCTGGCGTGGCTGATGGAATTCGAGCGCGCGGGCGAGTTCGTTCCGCATCGGGCCATCGGACCGACCCATGAAGAGAGGGGCTTCAATACCGGCGCCCCGCCAGGCGCGGACAAGACGCAGCGCGATACGTTCCACGCCGCCGGCTTCGAAGCTGTGAAGAAATGTCAGCACGCGCATATTCGGTTCAATCGTCCAGCAAATGCCCATAGCGGCTCGGCCGGCGGGTCAGGACCGCCCGCTGCAGAACATCATTGATGCTGAGCATGATAGCCGGCTGGGTCGTGTCACCGGGATGGACGGCGACCCTGAAATTCTCCGACCGGTGCAATAGCGGCGGTAGGAGATATGCGACCGCCAGGGATGATGCCATGCGGAGTTTGCTCCGGCTGGCCCATGTCATGACCGGTCCACGCGCCAGAGTTTGCCCAGTCATGGGTGACCAAATCTTCATATGATCTTCCGCAATTGGGAAACCGAGTTCCTCAAGCGCTGTCAGGGCGGGTTCTCCATACAGCCAGGCCGGCGCAACAAAGCCGGCAATCGGTTGACCGGTAATCTCCTCGATCAGGGCCCGCCCGTCTGCAAGCCGCTGACGGGCCGTGGCGAGATCCAGTCCGAGAAATTCTCCCTCGCCAGCTGTCATGTGCTGAGCCTTGAACCGGGCGCCAAGGCCGCCGTGGCTGGCTCCGTCACGGTGAAACCAGCCATGCAGGAAAATCTCCGCGCCGCTTTCCGCCCATCGGCGAACCCGGCCAGCAAAGGGTGAGCGCGCCGAAATAGGATGATCGCCCCAATGGTTGGGGACCACCAGCATCGCGGTCCGGTCAAGCCGCACATAGGGGGCGACATGATCGACGAGGCGATCCACCTGGCCCTCAAAAGCTGGTCCGACGTCGTGGATCGAGAATAGAAGTCGCTTCTCTTTCATAGATGATAGCGAAAGCTGGCCAGGGCGCGCGCATCGTTGACAATGGCTGATCCCTCCAGGCCGGTGAGATCCATTGCGGGGCGACGCATGTCACTGACGCAAAGGCGCCAATCGATCGATCCGGAGACCCCCGGTGCCGGACTGGCAAGGGCAAGCTCAGGGCCAGAACCGGTCAATGGGGCGCCCCCCAGCGTCTCCGCCAGGCGAGTAAGGGCATCATGCCGTGACGGGCGAGAGATGGACCGATAGTCCAAGGAAAGGCGAGAGCCCCGCGCATCGTCGATGGCAAGCCCGATACTGGCAATATTGGTCGACAACCGGCGGGGGTTGATCTCCACGACATGGAGGCGTCGCCCCATATGCGCGTAATCCCCGTTCAGCGACAGGTTCAGCATATCCATCAATGGTATGGCCGCATTGAAGGATATGCTTCTCAAGGACCAGCGATCCTGATCAGCGCTTCCATCCTGATGAACAAAGGATGCGGCACGGTTGGCGGACAGACGCAGGCTGGAAGGACCAAGCAGCAGATTGAGCGAACGGGATCTGACCCGTGCCAGATCGAAATGATCGGTGGGCGTCGCGACGGCAAGCGCGTAGGTCTTGGGGGCGTGCGCAACCGGTATCCCGTGCAAGAGCCTGGCATTGCTCGCTACCAGTAGGGGAGCATAGCGTGGATCTTCATTGGCGGCTCGAGCCGGCATGGCTTCAAAAGCTCCGAATAAGACCAGCGTCACGATCCCGAACGCATGATGCGCAGATATAATCATCAGCTCACATCTCCCCGTTGCGTGCCTCGACGGCGTGGTGAGATGGAGACCTCAGCTTCAAGCCCAGCAATTTTTTCCGTGATGGAAACTGAGGTGCCCGTGCATTCGCATCGTCGCAGGCGGCGAATACGGGAGACACAATTTGCGGACCTCGAAGGCAGTTCTGATCGCAGCTTCGCTCATGGGCATGCTCGGCGCTGCGGCACCGACCCCGTCATCGCCGGATCTGACGCCCAGGCTCCCGCTGCCTTTCGACGGGCATTTGTCCGTGCTGACCTATAATATCCATGGTCTGCCCTGGCCCGTCGCAAGAGGGCGGACACAGGCATTCGCGCAGATTGTGCAGCATTTGCGGACCATGCGCGAGGATGGGACGCAACCTCACATCATCGTTCTGCAGGAAGCCTTTACGACTGACGCTCGGGCGATCGGCCGGGCAGCGGGCTACCGATATGTAGTGGAAGGTCCGGGCGCGCAGATGCCTGGACAGGGAAATCTGCCGTCCGGCTCGCATGCTCTGACAGACGCTGCCGCATGGTATCATGGTGAAACGCTCGGCAAATATGTCGGAAGCGGGCTTCAGATCCTGTCCGATTATCCGATTGCGGGCGTCCGGAAAATGGCCTTCCCGGCCTTTGCCTGTGCAGGATTTGATTGTCTGGCAAACAAGGGCGCGCTGCTGGTCAGCGTCGCTCTCCCCGGGCAATGGGACAGGGTCGATATCGTCACGACGCATCTGAACAGCAGGCGTGCGTCACGGGTCCAGGATGACCGATCGCTGGCCGCCTACCGATTGCAGGTCGATTATCTCACCAACTTCATTACGAGCGCGCATGATCCATCGCGGCCCCTGATCGTTGCTGGGGACTTTAATGTGGGCAGCGTTCCAGCGCGCAAGCAAATGCTGCTCTCCAGGGCTCAGTCCAGATGGTGTCAGGATGGCGATATTGACGACGCCTATGGAGAAGCGGCCCGTCGTGGCATCGCTCTTTCGGCCGATGCGCGTTTTTCAAGGAAGCGCGCCCGCGACTGGCAGTTTTTCACACCTGGCCGACGTACCGACCTCGAGTTGAGCAGCATCGATGTCCCGTTCGGCCATGAACCGGACGGAACCATGCTGTCTGACCATGTGGGTTATTCTGCGACCTATCAATTGCGCAATCGCCAGCCTCTTACCAGGATCGCGCCAGGGCGAGTGTAAGGGTGCGAGGTCGGATTGGCGTATATTGCGCTTCCTCCCGGATCGCGAAAGGATTGCCGAAGGAGAAGCTGTCACCCCGAATATCGAACAGATTGTCCATATTGACGCTGAGGGTCCAGTGGCCTCGCGTCGCCTCTGCATGGGCGGACGCGGTCGCATAATTGCCCATGCTTCGGTCCAGATCATCGTCGAAGGACAATCTTGCTTTCCCGATATAATTGGCCTGCAGCCCGGTCCTGGCCTGCCAGCCACCGGCCAAGGCGAAGGATTTGCCAAAAGATGCCCGGCCAGCGAAGGCCGGGGCTATGGGAAGGCTGCGATCATCGAGCTTGACGCCATCGGCCGCACGCGTGAGCAAGGCCGACTGCGCGCTGCCACCGGCGGAAATGGTAAAGCCATTGCCCAGATTCCAATCCAGAGCGATCTCGGCTCCGATGATCCGTCCCTTGCCTGCATTGCGGGTAGAGACCAGCCCATCTTCGAGCAGATAGTCCGACTGGATGTCGTTCCAGAGCGTGTAATAGGTGCTAGCTGAAAGGGACCAGCGACCATCAAAGGCAGTCTTGCGAAAGCCAAGATCGAAGGTGCTCAATTCGTCCGCATCGAATTGGCGCGCCGACGTGGTTTCCGCAGGCGCCAGACCTCCAGGACGCATCGCCCTTGCATAGCGGAGATAGACAATACCTGATCCGTTCAATCGATAGGAGATTGCAGCGCTGGGAGACAGGATGGTCTTGCGCGCACGAACGGGCGTGATCCTGGGTTCGTCACCGGTTCCATCGCGCGTGATGCTCTGAAACAGGCGCGCGCCGATCGTCGCATCCAGGCGATTGAAGAGCGGCAAGGTCGCTTCACCGAATATCGCATATTCGACAACCTGCCGATCGTAGATTTCCACTATGGCGGGATCGCCCCCTTCCGGGGTGACGGAAGCCTCCCCTCGAGTGGTCGCCCGAAGGTAGGAAAGGCCAGCAAGCCAATGCTGCTCGCCTTGAGGTGCGATGCGCAGTTCCTGGTTCAGCACCGTATATCGACGATCATCGTCGAACCGGACCTGGCCCGTCAATCCGAACTGGTCGGCAGCGCTGCTGGCATCGAGAATATAGTCGAAACCATGCTCGACATAGCTGGTCGCCGACGTCAGTTCCAGCGTACCGATATTGCCTTTGACGGTGCCATGCCACAGCTTGAAATCATTGTCGGTGGGCTCGGCAATGGGATGATCACGCGACAGCATTTCGTCGGATTGAAGCACATATTGGCTGTCGCGCGCATTGATGTCCTGCAGCATGAAGCCTGCATCGACCGTCCATCGCTCTGAGGGCTGCCATCGCAGCGCTATCCGCGCGCCGACGGTCTCCGTTGAATTGGTCGCCTTGTCGGAACCATCATTGGATATCCAGCCGCCTTCCAGAAGACGATAGCCCACGGCGCGTAATGCCAGGCGGCCATCGACGACAGGCAGGTTCATGATGCCCTCGGCGCCCGTGCCCAATTCGCCATGCTGAACGGCCTGAGCTGACAGTCGCGCCAGGGCATAGCTGTCATCCAGTTCGGCCTTTCTGGTGACGATGTGATAGATGCCACCCAGTGCGCCCGAACCATAGAGCGGCCCTTGCGGTCCCTTGAGGACTTCGATCCGATCGACATCGATGAGCCGGAGATCGGGATCCGGCGCATTGAATGTCACCCTTGCCTCATCGACCTGGACTGCAACCGTCGATTGGCTCAGGCCGTTGAATGGGCTGTCGGCAACCCCGCGGATAAACTGTCGGTTACGCCCTGGTCCCATGTTGGTCATGGCCAGGCCTTCCATGTCGAGGCTGATGTCGCGGGACGTCGGACTTCTCGCTCCCCCCAGCGGATCAAGCGACAGCACGGATACTGATAAGGGGATATTCGCGAGCGGCTGTGGCCGCTTCTGCGCGGTCACGATGATTTCACTTGCCGCAGGCGCCACTGTGGGGGCAGGCGTGCGAGGGGATTGTCGGACTGCGATTACCGCCGGCTTGGGCTCGATACGATAGAGGCGATCACCGATCCTGAGCGCTTGAAGTCCGGTTCCTTCGAGCAACCGCGCCAGGGCTTCCTCGGGCGACAAGCGCCCTTTCACACCACGCGTTTTCAGTTGTGTGACATTGGCCTTGAAGCCGATGGAGATACCCGTCGAGGCGGAGAATTTGTCCATCGCGGCCATGAGCGGCCCGGGCGCGATATCGAGACTGACTACCGGTGCGCGTGCAAGAACCGTTTCCGGGCCAATCTCACCGGCCAGCAGCAATATGCACAAGATCGCCTTGCTGACGCACTTCGAGCCCCATGACGGCCGCCAGGTCGCTGGCAAGTTTCGATCCGTCACCGATGACAAGAATGCCCGAAAAATGCTTGTTCTCCAGCGCGGAATCGACAGAAATCCTCTTGCCCGAATATCGTTCGATGTCGCCAGCCACCATTGCAAGCGGCGCATTCGTATAGGTCAGCCGGCCACTGCGCCAGCTTCCCACTTGGGAGGGCTCTACCGTGCTGAGTGTCAATAGACCATCCTTGCCGACCAACTGATGGCCGGCATCGACCCTGACTGCCGAAGCGGTCTGCGCGCCGGCGACGGAAACCGCCCCCTGTGCGACACCGACCCGCAAGGCAGAGTTTGCAAGATTGACCGAAAAGCGGGTGCCAATATCGGTAACGCGATAGTTGCCGGCCGATACGGTCAGGACGCGCGAGGGATCGTGGCGGACGTCAAAATAGGCCTCCCCCTTCGCAAGCTCGATTTGCCCGTCATTCTTTGCCGATACCAGAATGGCGCTTCCCGGCGACAGGGTGACGCTGGTGCCGCTGGCCAGAGCGATCATGCGCGGCGCCGAGCCTTCGTTGCTGTAGGCAATGGGTCTGGATGTCTGCCAGAATGTCGGGAGCGCAACGGCAAGCGCCAGGCAAGCGGCGAGAGCACCGCCCATCACCAGTCTCGGCTTCCAACGGTGTCTTGGATCGATTTCGGCGACAGGAGGAGAAGGCTCATGGCTCAGAACGTCCCGATGTTCGCGGACAGCAGCATCGACCAGGGCAATCGAATCAAAGGCTTCCCGGTGCCGGGGGTTTGCCTCCAGCCACGCGAGATAGCCGTCCCAATCCGCATCGTCGTGCTCGAGCGCCGCCTGCCAGGCAATCGCCTGGTCAAGCATCGCTTCGTCAAAATCCGCACGCGCCGTCATGGCGATTGCCCTTCCACCTGTTTGATCACTGTGTGACGATATCGTGACGGCATTACCTCAGTCCGTGAGCGCGCGGCGAAGATATTTCATGGCGACGGCCATATGTTTTTCGACGCCGCTCTTGCTGATGCCCAACTGCGCAGCCACCTCGCCATGTGTCAGCCCTCGAAGCTTGTGCAGTTCGAATGCCCTTCTTGCCCCTTCCGGCAGCGTCTCGAGCGCCGTTTTGATGCGCTGCACTTCCTCGCGCGCGATGATCTGGTCCTCGGCGGTTTGCGACCGATCGACCGGGTCGATGCCCGGTGCCGTGAAATCGGTTTCCTGATCGTTCCAGCGCCGCTCCCGAGCCATGCGCCGCTGCTGCTCGCGAAGTCGATCAAGAACGAGATTCTGGGCCATCTTGTAAAGATAGGCGCGACCATTGCCGATCGGCCCTGCCGCCACATTCCTGGCACGCACCCACAATTCCTGAAGCAGATCATCTGCTTCGGCAGCATCTCCGACGCGCGCGATCAGAAAGCGACGTAAATCAGCACGATGAACGCCATAAATGAGCTCAAGATCGCTATCGTCGCTAAGACTCATGATCGCGATTTGACAGATAAACGGACGAACCGGAAAGAGATTCTGGCCCAACGCCTGCTCTGGCGCCCGGCAGCCGATGTGCGATCAGCAACGCCATGGCCGCCCAACTCGCTCCTACGCACCATCCCGCTACCACATCGCTCGGCCAGTGAACGCCCAGGTAGATGCGAGAGCTGCCGATCGCCAGGGTGAGGCAGATTGCCACGGAGATGATGTAGATCCGTACTCGAGGAGCCTGCTCGGCTCTGGCCAGCAAGGCGCCGACCGTAAGATAGACGATAGCGGAGTTCATCGCGTGCCCGCTGGGAAAGCTGGCAGAGCTGACCTCCACCAGATGCTTGACGATATCCGGTCTCGGCCTTGCATATTCAATTTTGAAAAGCGCGCTCATCGCGGCGCCAGCCGCAATGGAGATCGGGAGAAAGAGGGCGGTTACCTGCTTTCGCGCAGCAAGAAGATAGCCCGATGCCAACAGGGTGATGAGCGTCAGCAGATTGATGCCACCCAGCGCGGAAATATCCACCATTGCCGATCGGAGCCAGGCGGGGCCGATCGGAATTGCGCTATCCGAACTGCGACGCAGGCACTGGAGAAGATATCGGTCTATCGCGAAGCTGTCGCCCTCCAATATTTCGGATCCAAGCTTCAGGAAGAGCAATATGCCCGCTGCTGCCGCAAGGAACATGACCAGTATATAGCTGTCGATACGATGCCTGGCGGATAATTTCTGCAGGACAGAGGGCATGAGGTTCCTCGCTGAGGTATTTGACGATCAACCCGCAATTTGGCGGCGCGATATCACAAGCACATGGAAACTGCCTGGCATGGGCTGCAGAGGTCCGCTGCCGCTCGGCGGCGATACCATGTTGGCGACCGGAAGATAGATCGTCCCCGTGGCCGGATCTATCGCGCCGGTGCGCGCGCCAATTTCGGTTTCCACGCGGCCAATCCTGCGGACCTCAGGGCCCTCGAGCGAAAAGATATCGAGTACCCCATCCTTGCCGCAAGGAATGAAGGCCAGTCTATGGGTCTCGTCGATCAGGACTGCGTCAGGTCCCCGCCCAATGTCTACAAGCTTGACCAAGCGGCGGCTTCGCGCATCCACTATCGCGGCCTTGCCATTGGCGCAGGCGGCGATCAGTCGGGTAGACTTCCCGTCGAGAGCAAGGCCGCTGGGGCCCTCGCATCCAGGAAGCGGGATCGACTGTCCCATCTTTCCCGTGATGGTGTCGAGCAGTTCGATCTCGCTGAAATCCTCGTTATTGACGAACATGGTGCCGGTCCGGTCGAGTACCGCATATTCCAGGCCCGGTTTCGCCTTGATTGTTCTTTCGATTTTCATGCTCTGGACATCGACGACCGATATCGTGCCGCTTGTCGCATTCATGACGAAAGCGCGCTTGCCATCGTGGGAGAGGATCGCCGCATCCGGCTTCAATCCGACGGTCAAGCGTGCCAGTTGCTTGCCATTGGCACGCTGAAGGAATCTTACGCTTGCATCGTCGCCGCTGGTCACCAGAAGTCGATCGTCCGAGACCGGCACTGCAGAATGACCGTGAGCGATGACGCCTAGCGAGCCGATCATCTTGTGGGTGCGGGTGTCGATTACCGTCACCTCGCGGGCACGGGCGACATAGAGCTGATGTGTCCGGCTATCGACGCGGGCATAGTCCCATCCCCCATCGGGTCCGGCAATTTTATCGGTGATCCGGTAAGGAGGGGGGCTCGCTGCAGCGAGCGCGCTGCCGCTTCCTGCCAGGGCGGCGAGAAGGAGGAGGGCATGTTTCATGGGCTGTTCCTTCAGATGGGCAGATTGCTGCTGGGGCGCTGGCCCTCTTGATATGGTCATGTGGCCGGTAGGGCTCCCGTCCCGGCTTGTGCCGTTTCGCCGCGCGGCAAAGTCAGTCGCACCAGCACTGGCATCGCCAGCAGCACGAGCGGGAACTGAAGCAGCAGGCCAGCGATGATCGCTATCGCCAGCGGCTGCTGGATGCCCGATCCCTGCCCGATAGCCAGCGCCAGCGGCAGGAGTGTCAACATTGCGGCCAGGGTCGTCATCAGGATCGGTCGCAGGCGATTCCGGCTGGCTTCCCGGGTGGCTTGTGCGGCGGGCATTACGCGGCAGAGTTCCTCGAACTCGGACACGTAGAAGATCGCCATTTCGGTGCCGATGCCGATGATCATCGTCATGCCCATGAGAGCGGTGATGTTGAGGTCCACGCCCGCGAGCCAGAGGGCCGTAAAGACGGCGGTGGTCGAAAGCAGGGAACAGCCGATGATGATGACCGGCAGCCAGAAGCGCCGATACAGGATCAGCAGGAGTATGAGTTCGGCGACCAGGGCCATGGCGAACACCTTGATCAGTCCTGCAAAGGCGATCTGCTGCTGTTGATAGAGGCCGCCCATTTCGTAGCGCACGCCGGTGCCAAGTGCCCCCGGCCTGTCGAGCGCCCTGGTTACGTCACCGACGGCTGCGCCGATACCGCGCCCCTGGATACGCCCCGTCACAGCCACCATCGGCTCGAGATTCTCGCGCGCAATCTGCGGTTGGCCGGTGACGGCCTCGATCGTGGCGACCCGCGAGAGCGGAAATATATGACCGTCGCCAGCCCGGATCGGCAGTTGAGACAGGCCATCCTGGCTGAGCGTCATTGTCTCGGCCAAGCGGACACGCACATCGACCGCCTTGCTGGGCTGCGCCAGTGTCGTGGCGATCGCCCCGGTAAGAGCGGTGGAAAGCTGCGCCTCGACATCTGCGGGGGCGACTCCTTCGATTCCGGCGCGAACAGGATCGACATGGACGTTGAGCGCGTCGCCGGCGAGTTGCACGCCGTCCTTCACCTCGATGACGCCTGGAATTTGCCCGATCAAGGCTGCAACTTTGCGTGCCTCGCTCTGTAGAATGCCAGGATCAGCGGCATAAAGCTTTACCTCGATCGGTTGAGGAACAGCCGTCAGATCGCCGATGAGATCCTCCATCAACTGCGCGACTTCCACTTCAACACCGGGAACCTTGATGGCGATCTCGCTTGCGATCGAGGCGGCAAGCACTTCGGTCGGCGTGCTGTGATCCGGCTTCAGTCGCACAAAATAGTCGCCATGATAGCTTTGTCCGAGGTCGCCCCCGAGCCCGGTGCCGAGGCGACGCGAGAAGGTCAGCACCTGGGGATTGGCACGCAGCATCGCATCGATCTGCCCGACCTGTCGGCCGGTCTCCTCGAGCGATGTGCCGGGCGCCGTGAAATAATCCATGATGAAGCCGCCTTCATCGACCTTCGGCATGAACCCGGTGGGCACATTGGAATAGCCGACAAAGCCGATCAGCAGCAGCGGGCCTGCGATCATGGCAAGGAGCCATGGACGAGCCGAAAGGCGATCGAGCGTACGCTCATGTAGACGCCCAATACGTCCGTCACCGGCCAGTCCAGGATCATGCCACTGGTTGAAATCGATCAGCCAGCGCGCGAGTATCGGAACGACGAAGGCCGTCATCGCCCAGGAAAGAGCCAGTGCTCCGGCCATGGTGATGGAAAGAGCCTTGGAAAAGGCACCGGTCACGCCGGTCAGGAAGGACAGCGGCAGAAACACGATCAAGGTGGCAAGGCTGGAGCCGGTGAGTGGTACCATGAACTCTCGCGCTGCGGGCAGGACGGCGGCGTCGCCGAGTGGCTTCCCATCGCTGCCAAGGGCGCCCGCCCGCCGCGCAATATGTTCGACCATCACGATTACATCGTCGATGAGCAGGCCGACGGCCGCTGCAATGCCGCCAAGGGTCATGATGTTGAAGCTCATGCCGAGCAGCGAAAGCAGCAATATTGTCGCTGCCAATGTGGCGGGGACGACGATCACCGCGATCAGCGTCACGCGCCAACTGCGCAGGAACCACAACAGGACGAGGCCGGCCAGGACAAGGCCGATCAATACGGCATCACGCACGCTTGCTGCAGATTGGGTGACCAGTTCGCTTTGATCATACCAGTTCACCAGCTTGACGCCGGCTGGCAGTTTTACGCCAGCCAGCTTTGCCTGCACTTCACGGGCTATCTGGACCGCGTTGCCATCGGGCTGCTCATAGATATTGAACAGCACCGCAGGCTTGCCGTCGTCGACGATGCGCTGCCAAACCGGAACCGCGCCGTCCTGGACGGTCGCGACATCGCGGACGTGAACGATCCCGGCAGTTGCAGCCTTGATGACGATGTTGCCGACGTCGCCCGCACTGATGATGCTGCGGTCGGCGATGACCAACGACAGACGGCCGCGATCCTGCACCTGGCCGACCGCGCTCAACACATTGCCATTGCGGATTGCGCTGGCCAGGTCGGTCATCGACAGGCCGTGATCGGCTAATCGATATGGGTCGGCGAGCACCTGTACCTCGGCGGTATCACCGCCTTGGACACCGACACGCGCCAGGCCATTGATCGATGAAAGCAGGGGCGTGATCTGATAGGTGGCCAAATCCTGCAAGGCCACCGGGTCGCCATGCTCGGATACCAGCGCATAGGAGATGATCGGAAAGACCGTAGGATCCATGCGACGGACGTCATATTGGGTGCCGGCGGGCAGCGACGGCAATATCCGCCCCAAAGCCGTGTCGACCAGCAAAGTGCTGGCGACCATGTCGCGCCCCCAGCCAAAATCGACCGAGATCTGCGCCGATCCGCGGCTCGTTTCCGAGCGGACATTCTGGACGCCGGGTATGGCGCGGATCGCTTCTTCTGCCGGGCGGGTAATTGTGAGCGCCGTCTGGTCGGCCGGACGGCTTCCGGCGTTGAGATCGACCACCACCCGAGGGAAGGACACCTGGGGAAACAGTCCCGTGGGCAGCGATAGCGATGCAACGACACCTGCCAGCGCAAGCGCCATGGCGATGAGAACCAATGTACGCGCTTGCGTACGGAGCAGATATTCCAGCATCAGTTGCTCCACCGCACGGCGTCGCCGTCACTGACCTGATAGGCGCCCGAGACGATCAGCGGCTTGCCTGGATCAAGTGCGCCCTCGACGACATCGCCCCGGTCGGAGGCAAGCAGGATGCGGATCGGGATCGCCCGGGCCTGGCGATTGGCCACCTGAAACAGGCGGGCCGGGCCGCCAGCCGTCACCACCGACTGATGTGGCACGATCCAGCCGGAAACCTGGCCGGTCTCGATGGCTACCTGCATGGCTTCGCCGGGGAGCAGCGCGCCAGCCGGGAAGCTGACATCAACATCGATCAGTCGGGTGAGTGGGTTAAGAGCGCTGTCTGCCCGAACGACTTGTCCTGCCAGGCTTTGCCCGCCCGAAAGCCGCTTGAGCGATGCAGGCATGCCTACCGCTACGCGGCCATGGACGGCGGGATCGACCCCAACGGTGACGACAATCCCACCGGCCCTGGCAACCGTGACGATCGGGGCGCCAGCCTGCAGGCGATCGCCCTGTGCGACAGATATGCTGGTCACGATCCCGTCAAAGGGCGCGACAAGCGTGCGGGCTGCCTGCCCCGCCCCTTCCGCCTGAAGGGCTGCGAGTGCATGTTGCGCGTCGGAAACCGCCTTGTTCGCCTGGGTGAGCTGATCCTGGGTCGCGAGTTGTTGCGAGAGGAGTTGCGCTGTCGTCGCAGCCTGTTTGCGCGCGGCAGCCAGCCCGCTCGAGGCCTGCTCATAAGCGCTGCGGGCCGAGGGCGCGACCATGAAAGTCGCCAGGGATTGGCCCGCTTTCACGGCCGTGCCGGGCGCTACCAGCAGCGCGGTAACCTGTCCGGGTTGCGCAACGCTCAGGCTCTGTGTTCCATTGATGGCAGGTGCCACGGTGCCATAGCAGTCGAGCGTTGCCGGCAGTGCGCCACGCCGCGCTGTCACTGTGCTGACCAATGTCGTCGGCGCATCGCTCGGCGCCACTGGCGTATTTCCGCATCCTGCAAGAAGCAGGACGATGGGCGCAAGGAAAGCTGCGCCCTTCATCGTGCCGCATCCGGCGCAGTCAGCGCATCTGCCTTGGGCAGGCCCGATCCGATGAGGGTCTGTATGGCGATCTGGCGATCGAGGAGCGCAAGTTCGAGTGTCATGATTTCCTGCTCCTTGGTGAAGCGATTGGAAACGAGGTCGACATAGCCGCGCTCGTCGAGATTGGACGCGCCAAAGGCGGCCTGTGCCCGCTCGGCAGCAAGGCGTGCGGCGGGAAGATCATGCCGGGCCGTCATGAGCTGGGCTGAAAGCTGCTCTGCCTCGCTCAACATGGCTTCGACTGTGCCCATCGTGGCCGCGAGCCGCGCGGAATAATCGGCATGAAGCTGTTCGCGGGTAGCCCGGGCGATGGCGATATTGCCCTGGTTGCGATCAAATATCGGCAGGCCGATCTGAATATTCGGGCCACCATTGATGACCTTGGCATTGTCGCTTGCGACGCTTCCGCCAAGGTTCATGTCGGGAAATTGGGAAAGGATCGCCTGGCGCACTTGCTCGTCTGACGAGGCATAGCCCATGCGCAGGGCTATGAGATCGGGGCGGCGAGCCGGCAAGTTGGGAAGATCGGCCCTGATCGCTGCCATGTCGAATGGTGGGAGATCGACCTGCTCGGCCAATGGAAGCTGCGCGTCGGGCGTGAGGCCCAGCAATGCATTGAGCTGATGCTTGAGACCAAGTTGACGCTGATCCAGGGCATCGAGCGCGGCGCGGGCAGACTGCAAAGCCAGTCGATCGGGCGCGACCGTCACCAGCGTCACGCTATGCGCTGCCAATGCCTTCTCAAGCTTGGTGTTGCGCTCGACCAGAAGCGTGTAGGCTCCAGCATAGCTCGGGCGGGCGCGGTTCCCCATGATGAGGTCGCAGGCGAGTTGGCGCGCCTGGCCTGCAACCTGCCATTCCTGCCAGATGATGTCGGCTGCGACCTGTTGTTCACTGTCGGCGGCGGCACGGCGCCTGGAACGGTAGGTGACCAGGCTCTTGATATCCTGCGCAATGCCCAGATTCCACGCCGGTACGCTGCCGGCGCCGGATAGCAGCGGCAGCAGTGCGCCGCTCAGCGACGGATTGGGCAGAAGGCCGGCTTGCAATGTCTGTCCGGTGGCGATGCCGCGCTTGAACCGGATCGCCCTGAGATCGGGATTGTTCGCAAGGGCAAGGGTAACCACCTGCTCCACGCCAAGCGGTTCGCTGGGGATGGACGGATCCAGCGAGCGAAGATCAGGCGCGAGCGGCGCCTGGGTTGCGAGCGGCAGAGGCGTATAATGCGCGCAGCCAGCAAGCGACAGTGCCAGCAGGCTAAGGCTTGCAGACATGGGAAGGCGACGTGGCATGAGAAGGCTGACCCCTGTTTATGGAGCGACCGGGCCGGTTGGCCTGGCCCGGTACCAGGCGCTCAATCCGGGTTATGGCCTTCAGGCACATTTTCGAGCGGTTTGCCCGTCACGGCGTCGATGCCCACTTCATAGGCCCGTCCCTTGCTCATGATGTCGAAGGAATAGCGCAGTCCGCTGCCGCCCTTTTCCTTTTCCAGTTCCTGATCGGTTATCGTGCCGGGGCGCAGCTTGAGCGCCGCCATCCGCGCAGCAGCGAGCGAGAGCTTGGATTGAGCAGCATATTGGCTGCCCTTGAGTTTTGCAGCGGGCGCGGCGGGCAGCATCGTGGCAATGCTGCCAATCAGGGCAGCCGCCAGGGCGGTTGGCATCCTTTTCATGGCGATATCCTCCTGCGCGAATCTGCGCATTACCCGCTCTAGCGGTCGCCAGTTTCGCGCAGCGTGACGCGAACATTGATAATCCCCAACTTGCGGGGACGAAGGAAGATGAAGCAAAATCCTTCTGTTGAAGACCAGGATCGTGCGATGAGGACGGGCGATGAAGCTGCTGCTGCTCGAGGATGATGAAACGACGCGCGTCCATCTCGAGCGCGTCCTGACTGCTGCCGGTCATGTGCTGGATGTGTGCGACAATGGCCGCGATGCGATCTTCCTGGGATCAAGCGGGGACCATGCCGTCCTCATTCTCGACCGAATGGTACCGGGCCTTGACGGATTGGCGGTCTTGAAAGCGCTGCGCGCAGCTGGCGTGAGAGCGCCAGCCCTGTTCCTCACCGCCATGAATGGCGTCGAAGACCGCGTCGAGGGGCTTGAAGCGGGCGCAGATGACTATCTCGCCAAACCTTTCGCCGCGACCGAACTGCTTGCCCGCGTCAATGCGCTGGCGCGTCGTCCGCCCATCGCCGAAACAGTTTCCGTTCTTGAGGTCTCCGATCTCAGCCTGGACAGGATCAAGCGAACGGTGCTCCGAGGCGGTAATCGGATCGAATTGCAGGCGCAGGAATTCAAGCTGCTCGAATATCTGATGCTGCATGCCGGGGAGATCGTCACAAGGACGATGCTCCTCGAAAATGTCTGGTCATTCCATTTTGATCCGAGAACCAACATCATCGAAAGCCATGTCAGTCGGCTGCGCGCCAAGGTCGATCGCGGATTTGGCAGGGAACTGATCCAGACCGTGCGCGGGGCGGGATATCGTATCGATGACGTTTGAAGCCGTGCTGCGTGCGCCCTTGCGTAGCGCGGCGTTTCGATTTGCCGTGCTGCTGGCCCTGATCTTTGCGATCGGGGCTGGGGCACTTCTGTTCACTGTTCGGAGCCAGATTGGACATTATGCAGCCGAGGCGACGAGCGGCCGATTGAAGGCGGAAGTTGCCATCCTTGGCGGCGAATATGCGCAGCTAGGACAATCGGGCCTGACCGATGCCATCGCGCGCCACCAGAGCGTGGGCGATGACGCGCAATTTCACTATCTGCTGGTCGATGCGCAGCGGCGGCGTCTTGCCGGCGACCTGCCGGTCAGCGCGGCCCGGGTTGGCACATATGCGCTCGAAATGGTTGAGCATGACAGCGGCCCGGTCAGCGGTCGGTTGGAGACGCTGACGGCGCTGGGGACGAGCCTACCGGACGGCCTGACGCTGGTCGTCGCCACCGACAATTTCGATGTGCTGGATCTGCGCAGTCGCCTCCTTGCCTTCACCCTGCTCAGCGGGGTGGGCATTACGCTGTTCGTTCTGGTGGGCGGTTTCCTGGCGGCCGTCCTATTCCTGCGGCGCCTGGAACGCGTAAATCTGGCGGTAAGCCGGATTGTCGAAGGCGAGCGGGAGGAGCGATTGCCGATGATCGGCTTTGGCCCGGAATTTGACGGGCTCGCCCACAATCTCAACATCATGCTCGATCGCAACGAGGCGGCTATGGAGGCCCTCCGCCAGGTTTCCACCGACATAGCCCACGACCTGCGTACCCCCCTCACAAGGCTGCACCAGCAACTGGAGCAGATGCGGGATGCCGATCCGATCGAGCCGGCGGCAGTGGAGGCAGCGCTGGCACAGACATCGGGCCTGCTTGCCACATTCAACGCCCTTCTGCGCATTGGCACCGTGGAGGGAGGAATTGGGCGCAGGCGGTTCAAGGCCGTGGATTTGAGCGAACTCATGGATCGGATCCAGCAACTCTATGAGCCTGTTGCGGAAGATGGCGACCACCATCTCCTTGCCGACCATGCCGGAAATATTCTGATCCATGGCGATGGCGAGTTGCTTACCCAATTGGTGATCAACCTCATCGAAAACGCCCTCGTTCATACGCCTGCCGGCACACGGATCACCTCACGACTCCGCTATCAGGATACTTCGCCTGTCATCGAGATCTGCGATGATGGCCCAGGCATACCAGCAGACGAGCGGGAAAAGGTGTTCGGTCGCTTCTATCGCCTGGATGCCAGTCGCAACACCGAGGGCTCCGGATTGGGGCTGGCGCTCGTGGCCGCGATAGCGAACTTGCATCAAGCACATTGCACAATCTGTGAGGATAGTGCCGGCATGTGTGTGCAAGTCACCTTTCCGACGCTTCAGCCCCAAGGATGATATGGCATCGCCCGTCGATGCGATCAGGTCGGGTCTGCGCAACGGCTTGCCGGATATTCTGCAGGACGGAACGAACGGCGCAAATGGCGGAAAGCAGCAACGCCGGAATGGCATTGAAGGTAATTGCCCGCAGCAACTGACCTTCAAGCCACAGGTCTGAAAGCGCCCTGCTATCAACGGGCCAATCGTACAGAATATGGAGAGAACGAAGCTCCAGATCGCAAAACTCATCGGATGGCGCCTTCCGCAAATATTTTTCGTTCGTGAGCTGAGGTGGCTCCAGTGCCACGGCGTCAGCGCCCCATGCGCATCGGCTTCCTGTTCAACCATGATCAGATCCACCAACTGGCCCACAGCCTGCCCATAGCGATTTCACTCGCTGCGGGCGGTTTTGCCGGCGAGATCATCATCGCAACAACAAATGATCGCCTGGCCCATGAGGTGCGGCGGTTGGCGGGACCGTTACTGGGATCAAGGATCCAGCATGTCGAACTCGGCCTGACGACGCGGTCGGAGCGGCTTGTCGGGATGCTGGGCAGCATGATCCCGGCCAGGAAATTGCTGCTCTATCGGGACAATCTCGAATTTTTCCGTAGCCTGGACATGCTTGTCGTGGCGGAGAAGACATCTCTGCTCCTCAAGAAGCGCTATGGCCTCGACAAGCTCTTCATGATTCATACGCGTCATGGCGCGGGCGATCGTGCGATCGGCTTTGACAAGGCCAGTGCCGGGTTCGACCATGTTCTGTGTTCGGGCGAGAAGATCCGTCGCCGGCTGATCGCTGAAGCCGGGATTGATCCCTCTACCATCAGCATCGTGGGCTATCCCAAATTCGATCTTGTTCGGCAGGCGGGCAGAACCCAGCATTTTTCCCGCGAGCGGCCGATCATTTTATATAATCCGCACTGCTCGCCGCATCTTTCTTCCTGGTACAAGCATGGCAGACAGGTGCTCGATCATTTCGTCGAGCGGGATGCGCAAGAGCTTATTTTTGCACCCCATGTAATGCTCTTCGAAAGGCCGTTCGTAGTCACGATAGACAAGTTGAGCGTCAATCGCCCGGGGACCATCGCGAAGCGCTTTCTGCATGGCGACAATATCCATATTGACCTCGGCAGCCGGGCATCGACCGATATGAGCTATACGCTGATCGCCGATGTCTATCTGGGCGACGCGAGTAGCCAGGTCTATGAATTTCTGCTGCGTCCGCGACCCTGTGTGTTTCTCAACAGCCATGGCATCGACTGGCGGGGGGATCCGAACTTTGCGCACTGGCGAGCCGGCGAAGTCATCTCGGATCCCAAGGATCTTGGCCCGGCTCTCGCCCGCGCAAATGGTCTGCATCGCGATCACTACCAAGCCATTCAGGAGAATCTGTTCGCCGACAGCTTCGATCTGGACGGCCGACCGTCGTCAGACCGGGCAGCGGCGGTCATCACGCAGCTTGCAGACAAGCGCCGAGGCAACGTCGTTGGCTTCAGCAATTTTCGTGCTGCCTGATGTCCTCGCTGACCATCATTCTGCCTTTCTTCAATGAGGAAGGCTGGATCGACAAGACGGTTCAGACCCTTGCGATTCAAAGTGATATTCGTTTCCGACTGCTTCTTATCGACAATGGCTCGACTGACAACGGCACCGAACAAGCGCGCGAGGCAGCCCGATCTCTCGGATCCAGGGCAGAGATATTGTCGTGCCCGACCCCCGGGAAAATTCACGCCATGGCGCTTGGCCTGTCGAGGGTTGAGACCGCCTTTGTGGCGATCTGTGATGCGGACACGGAATATCCGATCGACTATGTAAAGCGCATCCTCGACCTGTTTACGGGCGATCCGGAAGCGGCCTCGGTGATGGCCATCGACCTTTATGCGCCGCTGGAGAGCGCTGAGTCACGAAAACGGACCGATTTCATCCTGCGCAAGAGCCGACGTTTCTCGGCGAAATGTCATGCCGGTGGCTATGCCCAGGCCTATCGCACGGATGCCTTGCGGGCAGCAGGCGGCTTCGACGCCAAACGATGGCCCTATGTCCTTGAGGATCATGAAATCGTGCATCGCGTGATGACGCATGGCCGCGCCATCTACGACCGGGATCATGTCTGTTTTCCCTCAGCGCGGCGATCATGCCGCAAGGCCGTAAGCTGGACACGGGCCGAACGGCTGATCTACCGCTACACGCCGCGATTTGCCCTGGACTGGTATTTCTACACTTTCCTCGGCCGGCGTCTTGCGGCACGCAACGGCACGGGCGATGCCCTGCGCATGAAAGACTGGCCTGCCCAACGCCCATGATCGAACGAGCAACCGTTACAGGGCGTATTTTCAGGGGATTGGGACTTGTGCTCGGCGGCAAGGCCGGCGCCGGGCTCATCAGTCTCGTCTATCTTGTCATCGCCGCGCGCGCCCTGGGGCCGCATGACTATGGCATATTGGTTCTCGTCCATGCCTATGTGACGGCGATATGCGGCATCGTCGAATTTCCGGCCTGGCAGGCGATCGTGCGCTATGGCGCGGAGGCGCGACAGGAAGGGGCATCGCACCGCCTCGCACGTCTGCTTCGTTTCGGTGCCAAGGTCGAACTGGCGGGCGGCGTCGCGGCGATCATCGCCGCCATGCTGCTGGCGCCCTGGGTCGGACCACATCTGGGCTGGCCGCCCGAAACCATGGCTTTCGCCATTCCTTACAGCTTCGCCGTGCTGGGATCGGTGCGCTCTACGCCGGCGGGCTATCTGCAACTGATCGACCGCTTCGACCTTATCGGCCTGCACAATATGGTCCAGCCGCTCGTGCGCCTGTGCGGAGCCTCGCTGGCGCTGCTGTTCGGCTGGGGGCTCAAGGGCTTCCTCGCTGCCTGGCTGCTGGCCGCCATCGCCGAGTTCGCGGTACTCTGGGGCATGGGGCTTATCTGTGCCTACACAAGACTGGGCGCGGTCCTGATCCGTCCACAGGCGGGTAATGTGGCAAGCGAAAATGCCGGCATCTGGCGGTTCCTGGTGGCCAGCAATGCCGATGTCACGCTAGCGGAACTGGCTGGGCGGCTCGCACCGCTGATCGTCGGCTGGGTCATGGGGCCTGCCGTCGCCGGGCTTTTCGCGGTCGCCCAGCGCGCGACCGTGATCATCTCGCAGCCGGCACAGATATTGGGGAACACCGCCTATGCCGAACTGGCAGGGATGGTTGCCTCCGGCCAAGGCGGCGCACCGCTCCGCCGCACGCTTGTGCGCGTCATTCTGATCGCGATCGCCGCGGCCTTGCCCGTGGTCATCCTGGCGGCGCTTTTCCCGACCATGATGGTTACCCTGCTGGCGGGCAGCGCGTTCCAGGCGGCCGGCGCGGTCATGGTGGTTCTGATCATTGCGCGGGTAATCGCGCTGGTCGGACCGCCCTGCAGTTCTGCGCTTTCCGCTATGGGATATCCGGCCCTGTCGATGAGCGCGAACCTCTTTGCGAGCCTCATTTTCCTGCCGGCGCTGCCCTGGTTGCTCGGGTCGTTCGGGCTGATGGGCGCAGGGATACAGGCCGTTGGTCAGGCCCTGATTGCCAGTCTCCTGCTGGGCGGCCTGGCCTGGCACCGGAGCCTGTCGCAGTGAACGGCATGCGCATTGCCTATGTCATCAATTCGGTCGAAGGCGGCGGCGCTGCGCAGCCCGTGCCCGCCATAGCCGACGTGCTGCGCGCCGGCGGCGCGCAGGTGCGGTTGTTCGCGCTTCGGCCAAGCGACAGGCGCGGCTTGCCCGCGATTATCGAGGCGGGGCTGCTTCCGCGCGTTCGGGAAGGCGGGACAGGCGATCATCTGGCGGCCGCCTTGTGGCTACGGCGGGAACTGATGGACTGGGGCGCGACCCATATCTGGACGTCGCTCAGCCGTGCCACGATCCTTGGTCTCATTATCGGGCCTTCCCTCGGACTTCCGGTCGTCTGCTGGCAGCATGCTGCCTTCCTCAAGCCCTGGAATGAAAGGCTGATGCGCCTCCTGGCGCCCAGGGCGGCTTTGTGGGTGGGGGATTCGCAGTCCGTCACCGATCTGACGCAGCATCGACTCCAGGTTCCGGACGAGCGGCTACGCTGCTGGCCCATCTACGCCGTCGATCCAGCCATGCCGCAGGCATCCCCATGGCAGGCCGGCGAGCCGATCCGCATCGGTTCTTTGGGACGGCTTCATCGGGTCAAGGGCTATGACATCTTGATCGCGGCCCTGGCGCAAATCAAGGCTCGGGGCCTTGCCACGCCTCCATTCTCGCTGGCGATCGCGGGTGAGGGGAGCGAGCGCGGTCGCCTGGAGATGCTGGCTCGCAACGCAGGGGTCGATGTCGAATTCGCCGGATTTACCGATGCCCCCAAGAGCTTCCTCGCCGGACTGCATCTCTATGTTCAGCCGTCACGATCCGAAGGCTTTTGCATCGCCGCGCATGAGGCGATGGCGGCCGGGCTGCCGGTGATCGCTTCAGCGGTCGGGGAAATGCCCTATTCGATCATGCCGGGCGTCAGCGGCCTGACCTGCGCACCGGCAGATACTGATGCTCTCGCCCATGCGCTGGAGACCCTGCTTGCTACGCCTTCAAGGCTTGAAGAAATGGGGCAGGCCGCACGAAACCTGGTGAACCAGCGCTACTCAAGAGAGCGTTTCGAAAGAACAGGTACAGCCATTCTCACCCATATCCGCCAAGCGCACGCCTGATTTCCAGCGCCAGCCCGCGTGCGGATCGGTCGATCCGCTTCACATCGACCAGGCTGATCTCCCCGCATGCGGTCAGGCTGTGCATGCCGTCCCGATAGGCGCCGGCGGACAATGGGACCGGCATGGCGTCGCCGGCTTTCGCGCTGAAATTCGCCTCATCCAGCCTGTCGATCCAGAGAGGACGGATGGCTCCGCCATAGGTGCTGCTGCAGTCTTGGACCGGCAGAACGACATGTCCGGACAGGATCTGGGGCGAGCCACCAGGGCGCGATGATGTCACATCGACGCGCACGGGATTGCGCGGATGCACGATCCAGGGGCCCGCCAGGCGCTCGGCCCAGGCGATATGAAGCTGCGATATCTTTGTCTGCTTTGAGGTGGCCGGCGAATAAAAGAGCCACCAGCGGTCTTGATGATGGAGGATCGTTGCATCGACCGGAACGCAGTCCAGTGCGATGCGCAGTTCCGGCCGCCAGTCAGCCAGGCCGCCATGGTCGCGATAAAGCGTCAGCGCGCCCGATCGATGCGCCTCGGGCAGCATCCAGGTCGCACCTTCGCCGGCGAAAATCTGGGGGTAGGACAGGTGCCAGGGCTCACTCAGGCAAAGGCGCCGTTCGACAACCGACAGATGCTCATCGAGCGACAGGCGCATGATCGTGCCATGACGATGGCGATAATCATAATGCTCGGCAAAGATGTGAAGCGTTCCGTCCGCACCTCTCCATCCGAATGGATCGGCAAGAAACTGGAATGCCGGCTCCTCCGGGAGCCATGTCAACGCGCTATCGATCCGGCCCGATGCGATGATTGCAGCCATCGGCTGATGGACGATCCCGCATCTCCATATGTCTTTGCGCCGGGGCATGACTTGCTATGCACATCGGTCCAATATTCCGCTACCCCCTTTCTCTGGGATGATGGCCATGCTCGACGGCAATCGCACGCTTCGTGCCTCGATGATTTCCCACCCGGAACCGGACTGGCAGCTAGTGCATCTCGGCCGACGAGAAGCTGCCATTCCGCAATCGGCCATCCCTCGCATTCCGGGAAACGATCATCAGTGCTTCAGGAACGGCAGGTGTTGGACGGGAACCTGCCGTTCCCGGCGCAGCTCGCGAACGTCGGTTTTGTCCCACGAGGCGGCGTTCCGCTTCCGCCAGCACGCGACCATAATACGCCGTTCCGATCCAGCTCTCGGTATGTCGGCACATGCCAAAAACTGCCGATCAGCTTCCACAAAACGGCGGAGCGGCAATGCGACCTAGTTGCCGCGGCTCGATTGGCCCAACGAAAATCCCGAAAGCCGCTGCCGGTTCAACCTGAAGTTCACGGACGACCTTAGGTTACCTAGACGCCCCCGGCCCGATACCGTCGCACTCTAAAGTTGATTTGGAGCGGCGATCTGCCATCTCAAGGAGAAAGTGAGTTGGGAGGATAATAATGAAGCTCGAGAAGGTTCACGTCACCAACTTCAGGTCGGTCGACGACAGCGAGGAGTTTAGCGTCGAGCCGGTAACCTGCCTCGTCGGAAAGAACGAGGCGGGCAAGAGCGCGATCCTTCTGGCGCTCGCGGCGCTGAACCCACATCTCTCGACACCCGCGACCTTCGACAAGGAGCGCGACTATCCGCGCCGGCTGCTGACCCAATACGAGGACCGTCATTCTGGGAAGGCCGCTGTCGCAATCACTACGACTTGGCGCCTCACCTCTCCCGAAGCCGCTCGCATCGCTGCCACTGTCGGTGAGGGTGTCGTGACGACCGACCTGATCACAATCTCACGCGCCTACGGCAAAGAAGTCGACGTCTCGGTCGATCTCGATTTTGGCAAGGCGCTCGAGCATCTTTATACCAAGTTCCAACTCGACGATTCGGAACGGTCGGTCCTTTCCTCAGCCGACACCACCTCGAAGTTGATCACCACGCTGGCTGAGATATCATCTCCGACGGAACGCCACGCCGCCTTGAAGTCTCACTTAGACGGGGTGGGCGCAGTGACCGGGCAGGTCAGCAAGCTCATCCGGGACATGTTGCCGAAGTTCATGTATTTCGCCGCGTACGATAGGATGGATGGCGCGATACAGCTCGAACAGACGCGTCAGTTGATCGCTAATGGGCAGATCAACGAGGATGCGCATCGCGGTGCGCGGCTGTTCGCCGAGTTCCTAGAATACGCACGCGTCTCAATCGACGACATCACCAATGTTGCCACCTACGAGACATTCAATGCCCGCCTGCAGGCGGCCTCCAACAGCATCACCGATCAGGTGCTGGAATACTGGACGCAGAATCCGGATCTCAGTGTTGTCGTCCGCGTCGAACAATCTCGGCCGGGCGATACCGCACCGCTCAATAGTGGCATGATCGCATGGGCCCGCATCCACAACGGGCTGCACCGCGTTGATACGCCGTTCTCCGAGCGAAGCGCTGGTTTTGTCTGGTTCTTCTCCTTCCTCGTGAAGTTCGCGCAGGTACAGGACGAGGAGACGCCAGTCGTTCTGCTCCTCGACGAACCCGGCCTTACCCTGCACGGCAAAGCGCAGGCGGACCTACTGCGCTTTTTCAAGGAGAAGCTCGCCCCACATCACCAAATCGTCTACTCGACCCATTCACCGTTCATGGTGCCGGCCGACGAGCTCGCTTCCGTCCGTATCGTCGAGGATAAGGTAGAGATGAAGGGGCAGCGTCGCATGCCGCTCGGCACAAAGGTGCGCGAGGACGTGCTCACCCGCGATCCCGACACTCTGTTTCCGTTGCAAGGTGCGCTCGGCTATGAGATCAGCCAGTCGCTGTTTATCGGCGAGCACACGCTTCTCGTCGAAGGGCCCGGCGACATTCTCTACATCCAGGCGTTGTCGGACGCGCTCAAACGTCGCGGACGACCGGGCCTGGATCAGCGCTGGACGCTCTGTCCGGCGGGCGGGATCGATAAGATTCGCCCATTCGTCGCGATGTTCGCTGGCAACGCTCTTCATATCGCAGTGCTCTCGGACCAAGCGCAGGGAGACAAGCGCAAGGTCGAGGAAATGAAGCGCTCCGAAGTCCTGAAGGCCGGACATTTTTACACGATGGCCGACTTCCTCCAACGGGCCGAGGCCGATATTGAGGACATCTTCGAACCGGATCTCTTTGTGTCCATCCTCAACTCGACCTATGGCCTGGCGGACACGACGTTGCTCGATTCAAAGCGGCTCGCGGCCGCGAACACGGGCACCGCACGGCTGGTCAAACAGGCCGAGGCTGCCTTCGCAATCATGCCGACTACGGTTGCCGAGTTCGACCATTTCACGCCGGCGGGATGGCTTATCCGAAACCCCAAGATGCTCGACGCCAAGTCTGCGCCGGTGACCGGCACGATTGATCGAGCCCAGGCCATTTTCGACACTTACAACGCGCTACTCTGAGCCGGACCGCTGTTCCGTGCTTCGATCCGAAGAGGCGCAGAGCATCCGCCGCGCGACGGCGGTCTATCACCAAGGTCAGCTTCGGTACGATTGGCAGTTGCGGAGCAAGATCCATGCTATGTTGGACGCCAAAACGAGACAAATCGAAAGCCGCGACATGAAGTACGGCGAAATTTTTTGGTTTCTTTGCGGGTCGGAGATTTATCGTGCCCCGCTTTGAGTATGATCCGATTTCGCTCCAACGCGACCTTGGCCGACCTGATGCTGCCTTCTTTGATGATGAAATGAAGCGCCTCGCCCTGGAGGCAATCGATCACTACGCAGTTCAGATTGAGCAGCCGATCATACTTCACTCTGATTGGACCCTAGATGATACGCTCACCGGCTTTGCGGATAGGATTGCTGCAACCCTGACATCGCGCGAAACTTGGCGAACTTACGCCATTGAGGCTGAGGTTTTCGCTCGCTTCCTCATGGCGCGCCATGGAAGAAGGCTAGCAGACCTCAGGGAAGCGGACCTATGGGAATACCGCAACAGGCGACTATACGGCCCGCTTTCAGAGAGGCTGTCTCCAAATAGTTGGAACAAAGTTGCCGCCGTCATCCTCCGAATGCTTCGACACCTTAAAATCCACTTCTCGGAGGTGACTTGGCGATCATACTGCGGCACCCGGGAAGCAGACGACCAAGTTAAAATGGTTTCCTTGGAAAATTACGTAACATTTCGCGAAACTGGAATGATGTCTGGCAGAAACAATCTGCGCAATGGCGCTTTCTCCGAAATGCTCGTAACAACCGGCATCCGATGTAATGAGTGTTCTCACATCCTGAGGCAGGAAATACCAAAGATCGGCCTATTTCAAGACGACATTACAAGAATTTGGTCTATACCTGCTACTGTTACGAAGTGGGAAAAAGGCAGAGATACTTTTATTTCAAAAAGAGTTATTAAGAACTTTATCAACCCTTATATTTACGAGGAACGCTCGCATGTTGCAGCAAAAATAATCTCGGAGCGGTTCCCTCTCAAATCATACTCTCCCCGAACTTTGACGATGTCGAACAACAGCATATTTTTTCAACTTCGTCGGCCAGGCATTGCAGAAGTTATCGCTGGAGACGCGAGGAAGATTGAAATGCCGCTCGCAAACTTCACTTTGCGTGAGCGCGAGCGTCTTATCGAGGTTCGTCCAATTGGCCAACCAAATCGTTTCAAGGTTGTCGACTTCGGGTCGCTCTGGATTTCCGAGATTGGAACATGCGTTTCGAATTCCGCTTGGCGTTCAGCGTTCTCCGCAGCCCTTGCACGATCCGGCCTTGAAGAACAGGTCGGTGTCGACATCACCCCTCACGTCTTGCGGCACACGTTCGCTGTCTACATGCTCAGCTTCATGCTGAAGGGACTGGTCGAGCTTCGCATAGCACGGGGACATCTCAACAGCCGTGGCGAGATATATGACGCTCTGATCGGAGATCCGCTGCAGGTTCTTCAGGAGCTTCTCGGGCACAGGAGCATCAAGACTACTTTCAAATACCTTAGATTCTCGCGGAAACACAGCCGGATGATCAGCTTGGCGTTTGAAGCGTGGGATGCACACATGGCACTCGCAGCATGAGCAGATCACGCAAAGCTAGCGTCGTCTCCTTCGACGAAGAGGCGGACGCGAGTGACTGCAAGCAAGCGATCGTCAGCGGCGCGACTGTTGAAGGTATGGCTCTCGTCGCTTCTGTTGCCAGCCAAACCGTTCGGTGGGATTTCGCCAAATATCGGCGCAAAAATCTCGCGATAAACTTCATGATGTTGATGTTTGATGTTTTGAATTTAGGTCGATTATTTACCAGTTGGAATACTTTTCTTAAGTACAAACATTCAATCTCTTACATCATTAAAAACATTGATGCGATTGATCCATACAATGATATTATAGATATTAGTTCATTTTCGAGGTCGTTTGTAGAGCGACTAGATGGCCCTGGCCTATCAAGTGCCGCTTACGGTCGCCTCCTGGTACTCATTGTCCTGCTGAGGGAAGCGCGCAAAGCAAACCCTCAATCAGTTTCGGAGGATTTAAGAGGCTCGAACGTTTCGGACCGCCTTAGCTTTATTAGTCGTTGGCCCAAGCCGAAAAGCACGCCTCGAGACCCATATACACCCTACGTCGCCAGCCAAATCGAACAAGCGGCGCGCCTGGAGCTTCAGGTCGTCCTGAAAGAAATGCGGGCTGGCCGACACGCCTTCGATGAAAAAAGTGCGAAGGATGTGATGGATCTCACGCCGAATTGGCGAGGCGTCATGAAATATGCCGGAGGAAAGTCTTACAGTTCCGTTGTAAAAGAATACTCTAAGATCGTTGATGGATCTCCTCTCAAGAGAGTCCCAACAAGACAAGTCGATGTCTCGGAATATAGCCAGATTGAAGTCTTTAAATTGGCACGATCATTAGCTATTGGGAAAAAATTGACAGGGGAGTACCGGATAAAACTATCAGGATCGGAGATAGCTGCTCTCACAAAATACTCATTTCATTTTAACTTATTAAAAATTTCTGAAGAAGATAAGCATCTTTCAGGCGTTAAAACAAATATCATAAATGGTCGTTCTATCGAAAAATCGCTCATATATTTATCTAAACCCGTTAAAATTATTGAACTTAATAGAAAAAACCCCGTAGATCTGATTATTCAAATTAAATTGCGAGTTCACGTTCTGAGGTCTTGGCTTTACAACGGATTGCCGCGTTCGAAATTCGATACGTTGCACTTCCATATGTGGGATGTCTGCTTATGGAAAGATGACGACTATGGGATCATTCCGATTGGCATTGGCAATCTCCGCAATGTTGCGGACAGTCACGAGACGTTAGAAGAACTAATCAAGCTGATAGCCGCCTTAGCTAGAAGATTCCCCGGGCATCCGAACAGGGCCCATTCGAAAATGCTGATCCGCAAGATCGAATACCTTGAGGCCGCCGTTCTGGGAGAGCAAGCCCTACAACTCGGAGATGAAGCTTCGACAGCTAAATTTCTGGAAGAGTGGGAAGATCCGCGCCTTGGACTCGGGAAACTCGTGCACAAACGGACGATCACGACCCATGCTAGATATGGTGGTTTGGTACAATGGGCAGTCTCTCTTTTTGCTGCATTCCAAATCTCAAGGCGGCGGCAGTTAGGCAGCGTTGCTCCGTCGCCGACGCCCATTGAGAACCGCAAGAGCATTGAAAAGCTTGTAGCGTCTTTTGTCCCCACCACTCACCAGCTGACGAGCTTCCTGTTTAAGCTGGCCCTCATGTGCGACATAGACTTGGGTTCATTGAAAGAGCTGGATCGTGAATGCCTGAGGAACTCAGAAGGTGGTACGATAGATATATTCTACAGAAAGAACAGAAATTCTAAGAAACTCCTATCACGCACTGTCAAGGATGGAAGCTTGGAAACCCCGGGCGGATTGATCAGAGCTGTTTTGGAGATAACAGATCTAGCAAGCCAAATACTTTCGAAGCACGGACATCAAGATGCAAGAAAATTATGGCTGGGTGTTTTCAGAGGTTCTGGAGTACACGCTTGCGATTTTTTCGATACTAAGAGCCATCCTTGGGTAGCGTTTTGTGATCGCAACAAAATTACCAATGATAATGGCGACGTTCTAGATGCGATCCAGCCATCAAGATTCCGTAAGACAGTCAAAGCGGTAAAATATTTGAGAAGTGGCGGCGATGTCAACGCTATCGCTGACGACAATAGTAAAAACGTTGCCCGGGACCACTATGCAAATCTTCCAGCGCTTGCTGAGATGCACGACGAAGCTGTTGCCAGTGCTTTTAGGCGCGCTTTGTCGGATTGTGACCATCGCGTTCTGCCAGATCTATCGAATAGGGAATCGGAGGCTGAACAGCTAAGTCAAGCAACAGGCTTCAGCGTGGCCACCTGTCTCGCTGTCATTGATGGTGAAGAGGATGTCTGGCTAGCCGGCTGCTTGGACTTCTCTGCAAGTCCATATGGCGCCAAGGGAGAGGATTGCCCTACGCCATTCACCGAGTGCTTGCACTGCCCCAACAGCGTATTCACCGCCCGCAAGCTCCCCAATCTATTGCGCTTTAAAGGTATTTTATCCGATCGGCGAACTGAGGTCGGCGACGAAGAGTGGGCAGCGCTCTATGCGGAGGATTGGTATCGCTTGACCAAACAGATACTTCCCAGGTTTAGCGAGGCGCAGATTTCTGGAGCTTCGAAGATTATTCAAGGAGACAGTCTCGACGACGACCCTGAACTATTCATTCCGGCGGTGATTGGACTTTCGGCATGACTGATGGCGTGACAGAGGTGGCTGCGGCGAAGCTAGGTCTCAAAATCGATCCGTCTCTTCCCGTCATCCCGAAAAACTATCTGGACCCAGGGGAGCCTGCCGATCAGCTCAGCATCAAGGGTGACAAAGAGTGGGATCTTACTCCAGGAATCGCGAGGACAAATGTTCCAACCCATGACCGGAAAGTGAGATTCGAGGACTATCCTATTGAATATGCTGAATTAATATGGGCCTATTCATGGTTATGCATGAATTTTGATCATAGTTGCGTGGCGACTAATCTCGCCGCAGTTCCGCCGGCTAGAGTTCGCCGAGAGGCGAAGCGACTGTTGAGATACCTTCGTTTTATGAAGAACAGGGGCGTTGGCCTCGCTAACATCAGGGATTCAGATAACGACGCGTGGATGGCTCTCTTTCGGGGCCAATCGCACCCCAGCAGAGTGAGGGCCTCCTCAGTTCCGAAGCGCCTTCACATATATCGGGATTATCTCGACGTAGATATGCCTGCAGAGGGGCCTTGGAGAGATCGCGAAGCGAACGAAGTGCTTGGCAAAAGAGAGCAGACCTTCGTTAACACGACAAACCGCGTGCCGCGATCGATCATGGATCCGATGCTCAGATGGGCCCTGCTTTATGTCGATGTCGCTTTCGAAGATGTTTTGCGTATTGCCCGAGGAGATCGAGCATCTGTTATCCGTCCAACGACAGGCTGCGCCTGCATCCCCGGTACAAATGTCAGTTGGCGTTCGGACAAACATAGAGATCGCTTTCGGTATGAGCAGATACATCTATTTGTGACAGCAGCTTACATAGTCACTGCCTACTTATCCGGGATGAGGGATTGCGAAGTGCAGGCGATCAGGCGCGGTTCTGCGCGAGTGAAGCGGGATGAAGAGGGCAATCCGTATCGGCATTCGATTGTCTCGATGGCCTTTAAGCGTCAGCACGTCAGAGGCGTGATCGAAGAGTGGGTGGTTTTACCAGAGGTGCATCGCGCTTTAGAACGCGTCGAGAAAATATCCGACTTGATGCGGGAGTTAGAGCCACGGTTCTTCGAATGGCCGGACTCGGACCTGCTTTTTCGAAGATACTCTAACGTTCGGACGAGTGTTGCGGCGATCACGATCCAGATTAATCAGTGGCTGCGAGCATTCGAGAAGCACGCGACTCTGTTGGCAAGTGATGCGATCGCTAGAGCGAAAACCAAGAAAGAGCGTGAGCACATTGCCCGCAACTATTTGATCCCGGTGCACGACTACGGCCGCCCATGGAACTGGATTAGCCGCAATTTCCGGCGCACGATTGCTTGGTACATCGCAACTGAGCCGTTTGGCGTAGTTGCAGGCAAACGGCAGTTTGGCCATGTCCAAGAGACTACCTTCCAGGGCTATGCAGGCTCTTGGAAGGCGGGATTTCGCGACGAGATTGAGGTCGCACGTCAGATCGGCAAAACGCGCGATATTGTTGAGATGTATGCTCACGTCAGAAACGGTGGAACCTTGGGCGGCCCCAAAGGGAAGGAACTCGCAGACGAGTTCAGAGCGGTTGCCGCAAAGCTCGGCGACCTCCCTGGCCAGGTTGTGGACGAGAAGCGTCTCCTTGGAATGCTCAAGAACGCTACGCGTGAAATCTACCCCGGGCTCTTGAACGACTGCTATTTCGATAGAGCGACCGCACTTTGCCTTCATCGACCGGGTTTGAAAGGTCGAGACAAGCCCTACTTCGCCCAATGCGATTGGGAGAAGTGCCCAAACAGCTGCTTCTGGGGTAAGCATCGGGCGGCGTTTCAGTCCAGCCTCGAGCATGCGCAAAGCCTCAGAAAAAGGCCTAAGCTATCCAAGAACCAACGGACCGCACTTGACGTGGTGATAGCAAAGTACCGCTCATCACTGAGCAGGGCAGAGCATGCCTGTTAAAAGTGCGAACTCGGAAGCTGTCCGCGCCGCTGTGCAGCGCATCCTTGACGGCGATCCGCTTCGCGCGCCGAATTGTGATTTGCTCGATGCCAATCTTGTTTTGGAAGCTGGGGTGTCAAGAGCCACCCTGTATCGCTGTGAGGAACCCATGATCACGTGGCGGCTGGCCAAGGAAGCTGCGGCTGCGGAAGCTATTAAAGCCCTTGGCGCTCGAAAGGTCGAGGACCCCTCACTGGACCTTACTGATGAGCTACTCTGGAACACCGCTCGGATTGACTACGCTGCATTCCACAAGATGCCTGAGGAAATCCAGTTGGCCTGGGTGGACATGAAGACTGCGGTGCCATGGCGCTCTAGGCGGGAGCATGTCGGGTACAACGCAGATCAGGTGATCGAAACACTCGTCAATCAGTTGTTCGGGGCGACACTTGCACTACGCCGGGCACACGAGACAATCGAAGCGCTAACGGAGCAGGTCAACAAGTTGGGCGGAAACATCGTCCCGATCCGGCCAACTCAAGGCGGACCTGAGACGTCGGGCTAATTTCCCAGGTGAGGGAGCCCGGCGCTGAGCGCCGGGTCCATGCCTCCTATTGAGTGTCAGGCTCGGGCAGGATCAGCGCTGCGCGGACGGGAAAGCTCCGCGCAGATCCTGCCTTCCGCAGAAGGTCCTGCTTCTCGGCTATCATACAGGTAAGTTCTACGCGGTGTAAATGTGACAGAAAGTTTGAGACTGCATCTGATCTTCGCGGAGAACCCAGATGGGCCATGCTGACCTCGCCAGGCCGCGCCTTGAGGCCACCACCGACCAGAGCCGCCATCGATGCGCTATGATGCGGATTGCGGAACGGCCGGGCGCGGCTGATCCGTCCGCCCTCCAGCGTGCCGGCGACGCTCGCGACCATCGACGTTTCCAGCGCCTCAGTCGGCGTCAGCTCGGGCAATATTCCGGGCAGGCAGCTCGCCATCAGCGACTTGCCCGCCCCCGGCGGCCCGACCATCAGCAGATTATGGCCGCCGGCCGCCGCGATCTCCAGCGCCCGCTTGGCGCTTTCCTGCCCCTTCACCTGGCGCAGGTCAGCGGCCCGCATCGGCGGCTCGACCGCGCCGGGCTGGGGCGGCGACAGTGCGGCCGTGCCCTTGAAATGATTGAGCAGGCTCAGAAGATCGGGTGTCGCCACCACCTCCACCTGCCCCGCCCATGCCGCTTCGCTCCCCTGTGCAGCCGGACAGACCAGCCCCAGATCCTGCCCGCCGGCATGCAGCGCCGCCAGCAAGACGCCGGGCGACGGCGCGGTGCGGCCGTCCAGCCCCAGTTCGCCGACGACGATATAGCCCGCCAGCGTCTCGGCATCGATCACCCCCATCGCGCCCAGCAGCGCGATCGCGATCGGCAGGTCGAAATGCGATCCTTCCTTGGGCAGGTCGGCGGGGGAAAGATTGACGGTGATCCGCTTGGGCGGCAGCGACAGGCCGATCGCGGCGATCGCATTGCGCACCCGCTCGCGGCTTTCGGCCACCGCCTTGTCGGGCAGACCAACGACGATGAAAGCCGGCAATCCCGGAACAAGCTGGCACTGCACTTCGATCGTGCGCGCTTCCAGGCCCAGATAGGCCACCGTCGAAACCGTCGCTACCAAAGGCCCCGCCCCCTTCTTCCCCCATGAAGGCGGCCGATCGCTTGTCCCCGTTACTCTTGCGCGTCCGGCCGTCCCTTGAATCCCTGCGCCACGACATACCATTCGACGCTGCCCTTGCGGCTCGCCGGCGGCTTGGCATGCTTGATCGTGGTGAAATGCTTCTTGAGCACCGCCAGCAGCTCCGCGTCGGTGCCACCGGCAAAGACCTTGGCGACGAAGGTGCCGCCCTTGCGCAGATTCTGCACGGCGAAATCGGCGGCCGCCTCGACCAGCCCCATGGTGCGCAGATGGTCGGTCTGGGCATGGCCCACCGTATTGGCCGCCATGTCGGAAATCACCAGGTCCGGCTCCTGCCCCAGCGCCTCGCGCAGCAGGTCCGGCGCCTTGTCGTCCATGAAGTCCATTTCGAACAGGGTGACGCCGGGAATCGGATCGACCGGCAGCAGGTCGATGCCGACCACCGCCGCCTTGGGCGCCATCTTGCGGATCACCTGTGCCCAGCCGCCCGGCGCCACGCCCAGGTCGACGACCGCGCGCGATCCCTTCACGAAATGGAATTTCTCGTCCAGCTCGATCAGCTTGAAGGCGGCGCGGCTGCGCCAGCCTTCCTGCTTGGCCTTGTGGACATAGGGGTCGTTCAGGTGCCGCTCCAGCCAGCGCACCGACTGCGCGGTGCGCCCCTTGGCGGATTTCACCCGCACCTTGCCTGCGCCAGAACCCCTCACGTCGTTGCTCCATGGCGGTCCATCAGGCCGCGCAATATGCCCTCGCGAATGCCGCGGTCGGCGACGCCCAGTCGCTCGGCCGGCCAGATGTCGAGGATCGATTCCAAAATGGCACAGCCCGCGACCACCAGGTCGGCGCGCTCCGTGCCGATGCAGGGCAATCGCTGCCGATCCGCCAGCGCCATGGTCGACAGCCGTTCGGAAATCGCGCGCATCGAACTGCTCGGCACGATCAACCCATCGATCGCCTGCCTGTCATAGCGCGGCAGGTCAAGGTGCAGGCTGGCCAAAGTCGTCACCGTGCCCGACGTGCCCAGCAGCCTGATGCCCGCTTCGCCCTGCGGCAGGCGACGGGCGAGCGGCGCGAACGCCTCGGCCACGCGCGCGCGCATCCGGCCATAGGCGGCCAGCCGCTCGGCCGGATTGGCATGGTCGAACAATTCACTCTCGGTCAGCGACACCACGCCCCAGGGCGCGCTCACCCAATCGACGATGCGCGGCGCGCCGTCGCAATGGGAATCGACCAGCACCAGTTCGGTCGATCCACCGCCAATGTCGAAGATCAGCGCCGGGCCATTGCCCTCTTCCAGCAGCGCGTGGCACCCCAGCACCGCCAGCCGCGCCTCTTCCTGTGCGCTGATGATGTCGAGCGCGATCCCGGTCTCGCGATAGACGCGCTGGATGAACTCGGCGCCATTGCTCGCCCGCCGACAGGCCTCGGTCGCGACCGACCGCGCCAGCGTCACATGGCGCCGCCGCAGCTTGTCGGCACAGACCGACAGCGCAGCGATGGCCCGGTCGATCGCCGCATCGCTGATCCGCCCGGTGGCCGCCAGCCCCTCGCCCAGACGCACGATCCGGGAAAAGGCATCGACCACGATAAACCCGTCCGCTGACGGCTTGGCGATCAGCAGACGGCAATTATTGGTACCCAGATCGATTGCCGCATAGGATCGGCGGTCACGCGCCGTGTAGGGATAAAGGCCCCGTTGCTTCGACGGGGGCGTAATGGCCGCAGCCTTGCTCCCATTACCCGAACCGGAACGGGCGGACTTGCCCGAAACGCGGCCAACCGGGCCGGAACTCTGCGGCGATGGGCGGCTATGCTGCACCAAGGCCGTATCTCACTTCATCAATCGCCGATCGCGCAAATCCGATCGGAACTTGCCTTCATGCTTAAGCGGAACCGCCCGCTTCCGCAAGTGGGCGGGAAACAAGCCGAAAATCCCCGGCATTTCTTCGACCCATTACATTTGCATAAATTACATAATCGATACCGTTAACATAGAAAACGGCATGACCGCCGGATCAGTCAATCAACGTTGGATATTCATAACGCAAAGATAACATTGTGTCTTTTTGGATACATGACAGAAACTTTCATTTTTGGGTAATTGTCTTGCGCCTGATAGCTGCATAGCCTCGCCAACGGTCTTTGGGGAGTTAACATCATGCGCATTCGTAAGAATGGCGCGGGCCTGTTGGCACGCGCCGGTCGTTCTGCCCTTTTGGCATCGGCCGCTCTGTCCGCTCTGAGCATCGCACCGGCAGCCCATGCCGTCGTGCCGAACGACAATAATACGCCGGCCGACATCGTCGATGGCACCGATGTGAACGGCGTCGGCATCATGTATCGCGCCGACGGCTATGTCTGCACCGGCACGCTGATCAATCCGCGCACCGTCATTTTCGCCGCCCACTGCGTCAATGATTATGACCCCAGCACCTACAGCACGGTGAATGACGGCATTCCGGTCGCCTTCGCCTTCCAGAGCAACGCCCGCCCCGGCCTCGTCAACTGGATCAACAACGGCTATCGCACCAACACCGCGCTCAGCGTCTATAACGTCAACAATATCGCCTATAATCCGGACTCGCTCGATCCGCCGGCGCTCAGCTTCCTCTATGGCGACACGGCGATGGCCACGCTCGACACGCCGGCCAGCGACGTGCCGACCTGGGCGATGCTCTTTTCCGCCCTGCCCGCGCCGGAAAGCATCAGCGACACGACCGGCACCGGCTATCATGTGACGATCACCGGCTATGGCCGCAGCGGCAGCGGCACCACCGGCAACAGCTATGGCATCGATTATCGCCGCAAGGTGGCCGAGAATTTCCTCGGCATGCTCGGCTCGCTCGACGATATCGACATCTTCCTGTTCGGCGAAGGCGGTGGCTATACCCAGAATCTCTACCAGACCGACTTCGACGATCCGACCCGGACCAACGAATTCGACTTCAATGTCTTCAAGGACGATGCGCTTCCCAATGAAGGCAATACCGCCGGCGGCGATTCCGGCGGCCCGCTGATCCTCGACCAGACCTTTGACCAGAAGGTGGTGCTGGGCGTCCTGTCGGGCGGCAGCCGCTACTTCCTGGAACAGCCGCAAAGCTCTTATGGCGGCTCCGCCTTCTATCAACCGCTCTACCTCTTCTGGGACTGGATCGCGCAGAATAATCCCTATCGCTACGCCACTGCCAAGGCCGGCGACGGCAAATGGAGCGACGCCAGCCACTGGGTGACGGCGCTCGATCCCAATTACATGATCATCGACAGCAACGGATCGTTGGTGAACGGCGTGCCGACCACGCCCGGCGCCGGCGCCTTTGGCGAGGATGATGCGCAGAAGTTCGGCCAGGTCTGCTACCAGCCCAATGATGGCTCGGACGACGCCTGTTACGACGTCGGCACCGACACGCTGCTGATCAATGGCGAGCCGGTCGAGGCGACCGACGCGACCACCACCAGCGGCAGCAAGACCGTCGCCGACAACAAGGGCAAGGTCGAGATCGCCGAGCGCAGCCCGTCTGATGGTGCCGCCAGCCTGGCGGACGAGGCCATCGTGGAGGCCCAGGCGGAGGGCGATGCCGTCCTGCCCGCCGCGACCCTGGCCAACGGTCTGCCCGGCGCCACCAATTTCGTGCCGAACAATATCGACCCTGTCGCTGCGCAGGGCGTCGTCGGTCGCTATTATGACGTCACGCTCAGCGCCGCCGGCAAGACCACGCTCGACATCGACGCCACCGTCGATCGCTTCACCATCTCGGGCACCGGCTCGACGCTCGACGTGACCAGCGCCGGATCGCTCACCAGCCTGATGGACATCAATCATCTCGCCGGCGTGGTGAATGTCGATGGCGCGGTCGAAACACCGGGCGACTATCTGCTGCTCTCGGGCCTGCTCTCGGGCAAGGGCACGCTGCGGACCCCCTATTTCACCAACATCATGGGCGTGGTCGCGCCTGGCGGCATCGGCACCATCGGCACGCTCACGGTCGAGGGTAATGCCATCCTCTCCTCGGGCAGCACGCTGCATGTCGACCTTGGCAGCAGCGGTTCCGATCTGCTCGCGGTCAAGGCCACCGATGATGTCGAAGGCGTCGCGGCGGTCGATGGCAAGGTCGTCTTCGGCGCGGCGACCGGCGCCAAGCTGCGCTATGGCAGCCGCTACACCTTCCTGACTGCGGAAGGCGGCGTCGAAGGCACGTTCGACACGCCGACCAACATCAGCGCCATCCTGAAGCCCGTGCTGACCTATGGCGCCAACAGCGTCAGCGTCACGGTCGATGCCGGCACCTATGCCGGCGTCGTCAATGGCGGCTCGCAGGTGCAGACCAGCTTTGCCCGCCTGCTCGATCAGAACCGCGCCCTCTACGGCAATTATGCCACCCTCTATGGCGAGGCCGACCTGCTGAGCGTCGCCGCGATCCAGGCGTCGCTCGAAGCCATGGCACCGCGCACCGAAGCGCTCCGCACCTCCATGTCCGAAGTGCTGAACGACAATATGGCCCGCTTCTATCGCGATCGCCTGGCACGCGTCAGCGGCGGCAGCATGGGCGGCACGCTGACCATGACCGGTCAGCCGCTCCAGCTCGCCGCGCTCAGCATGAACAATCTGAACCTGGGCATGGATCAGGGCGGCGGCAACGAAACCGTCACCCAGGAAAATGCCCTGCCTGAAGACGTCAGCGCCTTCATCGCCGGCGGCTATATCGACGGCAAGAGCGATCCGATGCGGGGCGCCATCACCACCGGCCGCGACAAGTTCGACGGCTGGTATGGTGCGGCCGGCATCGAAAAGATGATCGGCGACGATGCCGTGATCGGCCTGGCCGCCTCCTTCAGCGAGCTCAAGGGCAATACCGGCATCGGCGACACCGCCCGTTCCCGCCTGTACCAGGCCACCGTCTATGGCAATTGGGATCTGGGCGGCGTCGTTCTGGATGGCGTCGGCAGCGCCGGCACCCTCACCAGCAAGACCAAGCGCGCCTTTGCGGTGGGCACCACCCCCTACACACTGCGCGGCAGCGACCAGCAACTGGCCCTGTCGGGTGAGATCGGCATCGGCGCGCCGCTGGGTGGCGACGCCTTCACCATCACGCCGCGCGCCTCGCTGCGCGGCGCCTATATCAGCGGCGGCAACCTCGCTGAATATGGCGGCGACACCGCGCTGGTGATCCATCGCCATGCGATCCAGAGCGCGCAGGGGCGCCTGGGGGCCACGGCGAAGATCGATGTCGGCGGGTTCAAGCCCTATCTGACCGCCAATTATGTCCATGAGTTCCGCGACCAGCCGGCCTATTTCCTGGCCAATTTCGTCGGCGGCACCGGATCGCTCGCGCCCTTCGCGCTGGGTGGCTCGGACAAGAATTGGGGCGAAGTGGGCGGCGGCCTGACCCTCAGCACCGGCAATGTCGACATCAGCCTGTCGGCCGACACCACCGCCTGGCGCGGCAACCTCAGCTATCAGAGCTATCGCGCCGCACTCAAATTCCGCTTCTGACAGTAGCTCCCCGGCAACAGAAGCATTGGGCCGTCCCGCATGGGGCGGCCCTTTTTTTTTTGCGGGCAGCCCCCTCCGGCCAATTACCGATTGCCTCTGCGCCTCTCCGCTCGGACAAATGCAGCATGAAAGACCATGGCCCGCCCCTGTCCCGCCGGCACATGCTGTCGCTGACGGCGGGCGCCATCCCGGCCCTGTCCTGCGCGCCCGGCCTGGCCGTCGCGCCGCCTTCCGGACTCGACGCCATCGCCCGCAGCCGGGGCCTGCGCTTTGGCACCGCCGTATCGCCCACCCATCTGGACGATCCGGCCTTTGCCCAGTTGATCGTCCGGGAATGTTCGGTGCTGACCGCCGAGAATAATTTCAAATGGAAATATCTCGAAGCCAAGGAGGGACAGCGCAACCCGGCAAAGGCGCTGCGCGTCCTGCGCTTCGCCAGCCGCCACCGCATGTCGCCGCGGGGCCATACGTTCGTCTGGAACCAGGATGATCGGGTGCCCGGCTGGCTGATCGCCAATGAGGCGGCGCTGGCACAGAAGGGTGGCGCCCCGCTCATCGCCCTGATGAACGATCATGCCCGCTATATTGCGACCACCTTCCCCCAGATCGAATCATGGGACTGCGTGAACGAGGCATTCGTCGTCCAGAGCGGACAATTGAAGAACTCGATCTACACCCGCATCCTTGGCCTGGGCTTCTTCGACCTCGCCTTTCAGCTGATGGCGCAATATGCCCCCCATGCGCAGCGCGTCTATAATGGCAATATGAGCTGGGAGCAGAATCCCGATCATCGCGACGCCGTGCTGCGCGTGCTGGAACAGGCGCTCAAGCGCGGCGTGCCGGTCAATGCCATCGGCATCCAGAGCCATCTGGGCAATACGCTGGGCCGCGGCCGCGACGAACGGGCCTGGAATCGCTTCCTTGCCGAACTGGACGCCATGGGCATGACGGTGCTGATCACCGAACTGGATTGCGCCGACCGCCATCTGAGCGACCAGGAGCCGGCCAGACGCGATGCCGAAATTGCCGCCTTCGTGAAGGGCTATCTCGACATCACGCTCAGCCATCGCAATGTCTCCCAGGTCATCTGCTGGGGCCTCAGCGATCGCTATTCCAATCTCAATCGCGACAGCTATCCGACCAAGAGCCGCCGCCCGGATGGCCTGCCCATGCGCGGCAACCCCTTCGACGATGCGCTGCGGCCCAAACCCTTTTATGATGCCATCGCCACCGCCCTCGCCGCCTGTCCGGTGCGATGATCGGGCGGACCGCTGGACAGGATCGGCGACCCTATTAGGGTAGGGCGATCGACAGACAGGGGCCAGGCCGATGCATCCGGTGGAATTGTTCGAACTGCTGGTGGCCATGCTGCTGGCGATCATCGCGCTTCATTATGCCGCGCATCGGCTGGGCCTGCCGCCGGCGGTCGCCTTGCTGACCGGCGGCACCTTGCTCGCCTTCGTGCCCGGCCTGCCGGTCATCTCGCTTGACCCCGAACTGGTCCTGGTCATCTTCCTGCCGCCGCTGTTGATGGACGGCGCCTGGTTCATTGCGCTGGGCCATCTGCGCCGCCACCTGATCGGCATCATGTCACTGGCGATCGGCGCGGTGATCTTCACCACGCTCGTGGTCGCCGCCGTCGCCCATGCCCTGATGCCGTCCCTGCCCTGGGCCGCCTGCGCCGCGCTGGGCGCGATCGTCTCGCCGCCCGACGCCATTGCCGCGCGCGCCGTGCTGCAACGCGTGCATCTCCCCCGCCGCCTGTCGGTCCTGCTGGAGGGCGAAAGCCTGTTCAACGACGCCAGCGGCCTGGTCCTCTTCCGCTTCGCCATCGCCGCCGTCGCAACCGGCAGTTTCAGTGCCGTGGCCGGCCTCGAAAGCTTCATCCTGCTCGCCGTCGGCGGGCTGGTGGTCGGCGGCGCGATCGGCGCCATCTGGGTGCTGCTGGTCCGGCGGCTGGGTGACGATTATCTGATGATCGCCTCTTCCATGCTGGTGCCCTGGTCGGCCTATCTGCTGGGCGAAGCCTTCCATGTTTCCGGCGTCATCGCCACCGTCGCAGCCGGCCTCATCTGCGGCTGGTATCAGCATATCGTCTGGTCCGCCTCGGTGCGGATGCGCGGCACCGCCTTCTGGGCGGTGATGATCTTCCTCATGGAAGCGACCGTGTTCATGCTGATCGGCTCGTCGCTGCGCGGCGTGGTCGACCGGGTCGGCGGCTTCGCCGTCGTGCTCGACAATATGGCGGTGCCGGTGCTGCTCATCCTGCTCGCCCTCACCGCCGCCCGCTTCGTCTGGGTGTTCGGCTCGGACGCCATCATCCTGCTGCTGCGCGCGATGGGCCTGCGCCGCTACAGCCCGATCGGCCCGCGCGGCGCCACCGTGCTCGGCTGGGCCGGCATGCGCGGCGTGGTGACGCTGGCGGTCGCACTCTCCGTGCCGGAGGGCTTTCCGGGGCGCGACTTCCTGCTGGTCGCCGCCTTTGGCGTGATCCTGGGCACCGTCCTGATCCAGGGCACCACGCTCGGCCTGCTGATCCGCTGGGCGGGCCTCTCCGACCCGATTCATGATCGCCCCCGCCTCAGCATGAGCGATGCCGAAGCCGCCATCGCCAGGGTCCAGGCCGTGCGCGTCGAACAGCTCGCCTATGATGCGGCAGGCGAACTCATCCACCCGCAACTGCTCGAACGCTATCAGCGCCGCGCGGTCCTCTCGAAAAACTATGCCGGGCAGGAAGAACAGTTCGCCGACCGGCTCCACGCCCATTTCGATCTGGTGCTGGAGGCAATCGCCGCCGGCCGCGCCGAACTGCTGCGCCTGCACCGCGCCGGCGACATTGACGAACATGTGCTGCAGGAACTGGAACGCGACCTCGACCTGGAGGAACTGACCGCCTGGTCGATGAAGTCGTAATCCGCATGGAAGCCCGTTTGCGCGATCTGCTGAACGCCGATCCCTGGCGCATGGCCATCCTGCATCTGCTCCGCGCGCTTGACCTGCCCGATGGCTGGGTCGCCGCCGGCTTCGTGCGCGATGCGGTCTGGGACCATCTCCACGGCCACGCCCCGTCGATCCCCGTCGGCGATATCGACATCATCTGGTTCGATCCCATCCGGACCGATCCTGCGCTCGACCGGCAGATCGAGCGGCAACTGGCCACGCTGCGCCCGGACGTCGACTGGTCGGTCAAGAATCAGGCGCGGATGCACCTGCGCAATCGGGACGCCCCCTATGCCGATGCTGCCGACGCGATGCGCCACTGGACCGAGACGGCGACCGCCATCGGCGTCCGTCTGACGCCCGACGACCGGCTGGAGGTCAACGCCCCCTTCGGCCTGGATGATCTGTTCGGCTTGCGGCTGGTGCCCGGCCCGGCCTTTCTCGGCGCCAGGCGGACGATCTTCGATGAACGGGTGCGCGCCAAGCAATGGCTGGCGCGCTATCCCCGACTTCAGCCCGGCTGATCAGAGCGGCAGCAGCGCACCCACGATCCAGCGTTCCTCGGCACGCAGCACGCCCCAGGCGCGGGCAGCGGCGCGGCTGTCCATCGCCTCGACGCCGATGCCGCGGGCTTCCAGTTCCCGCACGAAGGCGCGGGGCGGCTGTTGCAACCCGCTGCCGGTGCCCAGCAGCAGGAATTCAGGCTCCAGTTCCAGATGGTCGAACAAATCGCCCAGCGCCGCGACGCTCATCGCCGACACCGCCGGCGCCTGCATCCAGGCCAGTGCCCGGACGGGGCTGAGCAACAGCCCGTCCGGGAAGACATCGTCCTTCACCCGGAAGCCCCGGCCCTGAAAGCCGGTGACGATCGGACCCTGGCCGCTATCGTCGCGGCGCAGTTCGATTCCGGTGTGACGGTCGCTCAGGGCTGGGCTCCGTCGCGCGGGCCCATGCGCTCGGCCTGGGCGGCGATGCCGCCCTTCTTCGCCTTCTTCTCGGCCGTCTGCGGGCTCAGGCCCAGCGTGATCAGCAGCGAGGAGGAGACATAGACCGACGAATAGGTGCCGACGATGATGCCCAGCATCATGGCCGCGGTGAAGCCGCGCAGCACATGGCCGCCCAGCAGCAGCAGCGCGCCCAGCGCCAGCAGGATGGTGACCGAGGTCATGACCGTGCGCGGCAGCGTCTCGTTGACCGACAGGTCGATCAGCGACTTCATGTCCATCTTGCGATATTTGCGCATATTCTCGCGGATACGGTCGTCGATCACCATCTTGTCGTTGATCGAATAGCCCACGATGGTCAGCACGGCGGCGATGATGTTGAGGTCGAACTCCAGCTGGGTGATCGCGAAGAAGCCCAGCGTCATCAGCACGTCGTGGACGATCGCGACGAAGGTCGACACGCCGAACTGCCATTCGTAGCGGAACCAGGAGAAGATCGCGATGCCGATGATCGCCAGCACAACCGCCAGCACGCCATTCTGGATCAGTTCGCCCGACACCTTGCCCGACACCGTGTCATAGCGCGAGAAGGTGACGCCGGGGAACTGTGCCTCCATCGCCTTGCGGGTCTTTTCGACCACCGCATTGGCCGCGCCGGCGCCGCCCTGTTCGGGCAGCGGCAGGCGGATCTGCACCGTCTTGGGATCGCCGAACTGCTGCAGCGAGCTTTCGCCCACGCGCAGCCCCGCGATCGTGTCGCGGACCTTGTCGGTCTCGACCGCCTGCGGGAACTTCGCCTCGATCATCAGGCCGCCGACAAAGTCGACGCCCAGGTTCAGGCCCTTGTAGAAGGTCGCGCCGACCGCCAGCACGGTCAGCAGCAGCGTCAGGCCAAAGGCCCAGTGGCGCAGCTTGACGAAGCCGATATTGGTGTTGTCGGGGACGAGCTTGAGAAGTTTCATGGGTTGTTCCTCCCGCCCCTCTTAAATGTGGATGTCCGTGGGACGAGTGCGACGCACCCAGCCCGAGACGAGAACGCGCGTGAAGGTCACGGCGGTGAACACGCTGGTCGCGATGCCGATCAGCAGCACGATGGCGAAGCCCTTGACCGGGCCGGAGCCCAGCGCGAGCATGATGCCACCGGCGATCGCATGGGTCACGTTCGCTTCGAAGATGGTGCGGCTGGCTTCCTTGTAGCCGAACTCGATCGCCTGCACGACCCCGCGCCCGCGTCGCCGCTCTTCGCGAATACGCTCATAGATCAGCACGTTCGCGTCGACCGCGGTGCCGATGGTCAGCACGAAGCCGGCAATGCCCGGCAGGGTCAGCGTCGCGCCCAATATGCCCATCACGCCCAGGATCACCAGCACGTTGATCGCCACGGCCAGGTTCGCATACATGCCGAACCGGCCATAGCTCACGAACATGAAGGCGGCGACGGCAACGACCGCGACGATCGACGCGACCAGGCCGGCGCGGATCGAATCGGCGCCCAGGCCCGGACCGACAGTGCGTTCCTCGACCACGACGAAGTTGACCGGCAGCTTGCCCGACCGCAGCGCGATCGCCAGCTGGTTGGCGCCCTCGACGGTGAAGCTGCCCGAAATCGTCGCCGACCCGCCCAGGATCGGCTCATTGATGTTCGGCGCCGACAGCACCTTGCCATCCAGGATGATGGCGAAGGGGCGGTTGACATTCTGCGACGTCACCTTGGCGAACTTGTTGCCGCCCGATCCGTTGAAGCGGATGGTGACATTGGGTTCGTTGGTCTGCTGGTCATAGGTCTGCTGCGCGTCGGTCAGCTCCTCGCCCGACACCATCACCTGGCGGTGGACGGCGATCACCGGCGGCCCGGCCGGATTGGTCGGATAGGGCAGGACTTCGCTGCCCACCGGCGCGCGGCCCTGGGCCACCTCGCTCGGATTGGCGCTCATGTCGACCAGCTTGAATTCCAGCTTCGCGGTCTGGCCCAGCAAAGCCTTCAGCGCCTTGGGATCCTGCAGGCCCGGCACCTGCACGACGATGCGGTTGGCGCCCTGCTGCTGGATGGTCGGCTCGCGCGTGCCCATTTCGTCGATGCGCTTGCGGATGACTTCGGTCGCGACCTGCATCGCGCTCTTGACCGCATTGTCGATTCCCGCCTGGGTCGGCGTGATGACGATGGTGGAGCTGTTGACCACCTCGACATTGAAGTCGCGCTGGCCGGTCAGGCCCGCCCCCTGGGTCAGCGGGCGGATGCGCTCGACGGCGGCATCCACTTCGCTCGGGTTGCGGACCATGAAGCTGAGCTTCCCGTCACGGCTGGAGATATCGCCGATCGCGATCTTCGTCTCGCCCCGGCGCAGTTCCGTGCGGACCTGCTCCTCCATATTGGCGAGCCGCTGCTTGGCCACATCCTGGGTCGACGCTTCCAGCAGCAGATGGCTGCCGCCGGCAAGGTCGAGGCCCAGATTGACCCGCGTCTGCATGAAGGGGGGCAGCTTCGCCACCGTCGAATCGGGCAGGAAGCTCGGGACGGCGCAGAAGATGCCGATGATCAGCGGCAACAGGATGCCGGCGATGGCCCAGCGCGAGAAGTTCAGCATGGTTGGATCAGTCGTTCGCGGGCTTGGCGGTGGTCGGGTCGATCACGTCGGCCAGGGTCGACTTGACCGCCTTGACCTTCATGTTCGGCGCCAGCTCGATATCGACATAGATGTCGTCGACGCGCGCGACCTTGCCGACCAGGCCACCGCCGGTCACGACCTGATCGCCCTTCTTCACGGCGTCGATCTTGCCCTTATGCTCCTTCATCTTCTTCTGCTGCGGACGGATCAGCAGGAAGTAGAAGACGACGAAGATGAGGACCAGCGGTGCCATCTGCACCAGGATACCGGCGCCGGAGGCTTGCCCGCCCGCGGTCTGGGCAAAGGCTGGAGTAATGAACATGGTGGGACTTTCGCCTTGTTTTTCGGTCTCCCCAACCCGCAGGGCGCGGGCATGGGATCAAGCGCGGGCGGCTAACACAGATGGCCGGGGCAAGGCAACAAGCTTGGCTTTTCGCGCCCGGAATGACGGGCTTTGAAAGCATCGGGCAAGGGACGGGAAAGCCGTTCATTTGCACGCTCCGCAAAAAGCCTGCATCGAATCCCTTGCAACTTCCAATTCATCCCTCTATTGGGCGCCCTCCGGTCGGGACGTAGCGCAGCCTGGTAGCGCATCACACTGGGGGTGTGGGGGTCGGAGGTTCGAATCCTCTCGTCCCGACCAAAATTCTCCGAACATCGCCATAATCCATGATTTTCGCCGCTTCGGCGGAGGGCCTGCCCCTGCGTGTCAGACGCTGCCGGCCCGGATCTTGGCAAACATGTCCGCAAAGGTCAGCCGGCTATCGATCCGGGTGAAGACGCGCATCGGCCGCCCGGCCGGATGTGCGACATAGCCCGCCTGATCGTTGATCCGCGGCGTCGGCCGGATCAGATAATCGCTCGACGCCGCATCGGGATCGAAGGAGGATTGCAGCGCGGTCAGTGTGACCAGCGGACTGTCCCCCAATATATAGGTTTCGCCGAGCGGCGCATCGATCCGCCTGATTGCCCGCTCCAACTGATCCAGCAGATAACGGCCCAGCCGCCCCGCCCCTGCCAGTTCCCGGTCGAGTTCGGCATGACTGATCATCAGCGTGCGATAGACGTTGCGCGGCACCTGCCAGATCTCGACTGCCGAATCGTTGAACAATGCCTGCGCGGCGGCCAGATCGATGGTCAGATTATATTCCTTGCTTGCCCGGACATGGACGGTGGGATCGACATCCCCATGTTCCGGCCCGCCGATCCAGATCAGGATGATCCGCCGCGCGATCTCCGGTCGCAGGCGCACCGCTTCGGCCAGGTCGGTCAGGCCAGCCCCCGCAACATAGAAGAGGGGCAATTTGCTATCAGTCCGTTGCGCTTCGGCGATGATCGCGGCCACCGCCGGGGTGGCCGATGGCGGCATGCCGGGCGCCGGCGCGGCATTGCGCCCCGCCAGCACCGGCGGCCGATGCGGCAGCCGCATGCAATCCATAATGGCGCTGACGCATTGCACGGCATTGTCGGCTTGCCGGTCCGACCCGTCGAGGAAATCCCTGGGATGAATATGCGATCCGATGACCAGCGGGATCTGCACCGAAGGCGACAACAGATGATGCGCCAGTTGGAACAGGCCATCGGGATCGCCGGAAAAATCATTGTCGATGATCACCCGGCTGCGGACCCGCGCGGTCAGGGCGTGAGCCGGCCCGGTCAGTGATGCCTGGCCGGCCAGCCCCACAAGCCCCGCCAGCCATGTTCGCCGATCGATGATAAGCCTGTTCTGCACGACCTGACCCTCCCCATGTCGCCCCATTGGACATGCAGCCACATTGCGGGACCATGACCCACAATGTCAAACAAGACCCGGAAATGCCGGAAGATCAGTCGGCCGCCCCTGCCATATCCCCCCTCTCGCCCGCCATCGCCAGCAGCAGGTCGATCTTGTCGTGCAGGCTGGCAATCTGCGCTTCCGATCGCAGGTTGGTCTCATAGTCGAGCCGCGCCTCCAGCCGGTCCTTGGCCGCCTGGCGGTTCTGGCTCATCATGATGATCGGCGCCTGCAACGCGGCCAGCATCGACAGCATCAGGTTGAGGAAGATGAAGGGAAAGGGATCGAAGGCATGGCGCGCCAGCACCAGCGTGTTCAGCAGCGCCCAGGCGACCAGGAACAGGCTGAAACCGATGATGAAGCGCCAGGAACCGCCGATCGCCGCGACGCGGTCGGCCAGCCGCTCGCCATAGGTCTGGCCGTCATCGAACAGGCGGTTGAGATCAGGGGCCTGGGGTCCGCGGCGCAGGGAGCCGACGAGAAAACGGATGGCTGCATTCATGGATCACCTCGTGCGACCGCGCCTTCGGGGCGGGCGGGTGATCCGAACCTGTCAGTTCGCCCCCATGCCCGAACGCGCGGTCTTTCGACTATGGTCGTTGTCGGACATGATTTCCTCGAAAGGATGGGCGGAATATTCCGGCTGGAACAGGATGGCCGCTAGACCCCGCACCGCGCCGGATCAATCCGCGCAATCATGAAATCTTGGTCATGTTGGAGAGGGGGGGCGGACTGTCAGCCTACCCTCTCCCGTTCACGGGAGAGGGAGGGGCCCGCGCCGAAGGCGTGGGAGGGTGAGGGTCTTCTGAAACAAGCCGCCCTCATCCAACTTCGCCTAACCGGCTTTGCCGGCAAGGCTTCGTATCCTTCTCCCGCCAACGGGAGAAGGAATGAGCGCTCCTGCTCGCTTCGCGCCAGGCAGCCTTCCGCCCGGAAGCGGACCGAGCGCTATCCGGGCTGCGCCATGCTGGCCCCGCCCCGACATCCCCTTTCCTACGCTCTCTCTCCCTGCTCTACACTTGGTGGTGCGAGTGAATGCGCCCGCGCCAGTCGACCGGTGCGTGCCGCGTGCAAGCAAGGCGCGTGGGTGTCGCGTCCGGGGCGCGTGCCGCGCGCGGCGTTAACGCGGCACGATGGCCCAGCCCCTGTTGGACGGGGCGCGTTCCAGTGCATGACCGACGCGCAGCAGAGGCGTTGCCGACGCGGTTCAGGCGCGAACGACCCCAGAAGCCCGTTTACACTGAACTTCGACAGACGCGCCCATGCCATTCCACCCTGTCCTACAGATAACCATATGGGATAAATGATTCGCCATCCACGAACCATGGAAGGGCCAATCATGGACATCGACACATTGCTGGACGAACTGATCGCGCGGGAGGGTGGCTATGTCGACCATCCGGCCGATCGCGGCGGGCCGACCAATATGGGCATCACGCTGGGCGTCGCGCGGGCGAACGGCTTTGCCGGCGACATGCGCCGCCTGCCGCCCGCAACCGCGCGCACCATCTATCGCCAGCTCTATTGGGATGGGCCGGGCTATGCCGCGGTCGCGCAGCAGAGCATGGCGCTCGCCGCCGAACTGTTCGACACCGCCGTCAACATGGGACCGGGGGTCGCCAGCACCTTTCTCCAGCGAGCGCTGAACGCGCTCAACCGCAACCAGCGCGACTATCCCGACCTGAAGGCCGATGGCGCGATCGGCGCCCGCACGCTTGCCGCGCTGCGCGCCTTCCGCACCCTGCGCGGCACAGCCGGCGACGCCGTGCTGATCAAGGCGATCGAGGCCTTGCAGGGCGAACGCTATCTGGCGCTGGCCGAAAGCCGCCCGGCCAACGAGGCCTTTCTCTATGGCTGGCTCGCCAACCGCATCGGCTGAAGGGAGACGCGATCATGTTGAAGACCGACGATATTCCCCTGCTCCCCGGCCCCCTCCCCACCGAGCCGACCGACCTGTGGACCCAGCGGTCGCGGCCGGCCTTTCTCTACGTCATCTATGCGCTGCTGCTCTGGTCGATCCCGATGGGGCTGATCTCGGGCTGGCAGCCGGAGGTAGCGGGTGCGATCATCGCGGGCATGCGCGCCTATCTCGACGCCCTGCCCGAGCCGCTCTACGCGCTCTTCGGCACCGCCTATCTCGGCTATACCGCGGCCCATGCCTGGGGCAAGGCGAGGGGCACGGAGCGCTGACAGCCTGTTTGAAAAATCGCGAAAGAGCGATTTTTCAGCGCGGTACCAGCCCGCTCCCCCGCCCAACCACCCGATCCAGTGTCATCCTGTCGGGCGGTTGGGCGGGGGAGCGGGCCGGAACCGACTTTCTCAAACAGTCTCTGAGAGCCAGAGGCGGTGCGCAACACCGCCCCTTTCGCCTCAATTATTGACGTAAAAGTCGCGCAGTGCCCGCGCATCATGCAGGGCATTGTGCGGCACCCGGCTGTTGGCCGCCGCGCTGAAGCCCGCCGCATTGATCAGTTCCAGCCGCAGCCCATAGTCGACCGCCGCCATCTGCCCCGGCCCGGTGGTCAGCAGCGCGCAGAAATGGGCCAGATCCTCGGGCCAGTCGGCGATGATCACCGGATCGGAATCGCCATCCAGATAGGCGGCGATATGGTCGGCCGCCTCGATCCGGCTGAGTTCATGGTCCAGCCCCGGCGGCACATGGCGCAGATAGGGGATGACATGGCGCTCGACCCAGGGTTCGATCACATCGGGCAGTGGCAGCGACGCATAGAAATCATCGTCGCCATGTTCGGGCACCAGCGCCACGCTGATCAGCGCGCCGCCAAAGCCGTTGAATTCGGTATCGAGAAAATAACGCATGATGGGGGTGCCGATAGACCCCTGCGCCGCCGCTGGCCAGCCCATAGGCGGCGAACCGTCCGATGGGCCGCCATTGCGCAGCGGCGCGCGACCTGTCATGCGGCCGCTTTCCCCGCCCTGCTTGAGGACCATTGCCATGACACCGCGCGAATTGCTGGGCACCGCCGCCGTTCCGGGCGGACAGGAACTGCGCCTCTATCGCCGCGGCGGCGACTTCATGATCGTGCTCGACCGCAATGAGCTGATGAGCAGCCGGATGAACGGGTCGGAAAAGGCGCTGGCGCTGATGACGCTGGAGCGACTGGGCAAGCGCGCCGGCCTCCATATGCTGATCGGCGGCTATGGCATGGGCTTCACCCTGCGCGCCGCGCTCGCGGAAATGGACACCAAGGCACAGATCACGCTGGCCGAACTGGTGCCCGAGATCATCGAATGGGCGCGCGGCCCGATGGTCGATCTGGCCGCCGGCTGCCTGGACGATCCGCGCGTGCGGCTGGTGATGGATGATGTCGCCCATGTGATCGCCGCCGGCCATGGCAGCTATGACGCGATCCTGCTCGACGTCGACAATGGCCCGGACGGCCTGACCGCCGACGCCAATGACCGGCTCTATACCAATGCCGGCCTCTCCAGCGCGATGCGCGCGCTCAAGCCCGGCGGCATATTGGCGATCTGGTCGGCGGGATCGGACGCCGCCTTCACCCGGCGGTTGCAGAATGCGGGCTTCGCGGTCGAGGAAGTCGCGGTCAAGGCGCGCGACAATGGCAAGGGCCCCCGCCACGTCATCTGGTTCGCAACCCGCCGGCGTTGAGGGTCCGTTTTAGAAAGCCGGTTCCAGCCCGCTCCCCCGCCCAACCGCCCGATCCAGCGTCATCCTGTCGGGTGGTTGGGCGGGGGCGCGGGCCGGCACCGTACCGAGACATCGCCCTTTCGCGATGTCTCAAAAAAAGCGCCGCACCCCGGACATGAGAGGGGCCGCCGGGACGCAATGCCCGACGGCCCATCATGTGCATGGTCAGCGGCCGGAAACCGCCCAGAAGGAAGACAAGTTCGCGCTAAAGCCCCTGGCGGAGACGGCCTGTATGTCGGCGCTCTTGGTCTCTACACCATGAAGGGTTTGTACCGACGCTCCGGCGTCGTCAGCGGCGCGTTTCCCGAATGGACTTGACCGACCCCATTGCTGAACCATGAGACATCGGATCACCTCCTTTCGCTAATTAAGCCCGCGTGACCGGCTTTGAGCTACCCCTCGATCGGCCACGAGACGGACTGTGAATCAGACGGATTGCAGGATCAAGACTTGTAATATTCTTTTTTGGAATCATACTTGAACGTCCGCGCCGAAACGGCGGGACCGCTGATTTTCAGCCCCGACACTCCTCGATCACGCGCGATATTTCGGCCCAGGCCGGCACGATCAGCGTCTCCTGCCCCTGCACCTCGATCGCGAACCGGCCCCGGCTATAGGCGAGCTGGTCCAGCACCGCGTCGCTCGCGCCGCGCACGGCAGTCAGCTGCGGCACCTGCGTCCCCGCCATCACCGCCGGCCAGCTGCTCGCGCCATAGCTTGTCCGCACCGTGATCGCCCCCTGCCCGCCGCCGGCGCGGCTCAGGCTGATCCGCCGTGTCGCCCGGTCGCAGCGCAGCGTCAAACGCGGGGCAGAAGCCGACTCGCCAAACAGTGCGACCGGCCCGGCCGGATCGGCGCGATAGGTCCAGTTGCCCGGCGTCGCAGGGCGATATTGCCACTCGACCGCCGCAGGCTGGGCCGGCTCGGCTGGCGGCACCGGCGCAGGCCGGGGTGCTGGCGCGGGGCGCGG